>DATFJD010000493.1:0-3935 GCA_035269475.1 Halalkalibaculum sp. | reverse complement strand
GGGAGCCGGTTTCTGCCCCGTTTCTTCATCCAGGTCATAATCCACGTACTCCCCGCTAAAGCGGTTCGCGGGATTATCTGAAGATCCTCTGCCCTTTATTGGGTTTTCTTTTGGCATAATTACTATAACATATCCTCTTTTCCATTCAGTAACATAAAAATAACAAACACAGTGTCAACATAGTGTCAGGCGGGATTATTATAAAACATGTAACCGGCCTTTAGAAAAGGTCTGCATTTGCCATCAGGTTTCACGGTTTAAGCGTAGATGCTTATAAAGCCATTTGTAAATTTATTTAGAGATTGCTTCACTGTTACACAAAAGTGTGCAATGGTGTACAGAGAGGCTCTGAGTAATCTTTAAGAAACTAAAAATATTGTCACCTACCATCCTCTGTCCGGCGGCTGGCAATTCATAATCCGTAGCAGTTATTTATTAGGGTAAGCAGGCATCTGCTCTGCATGTTCTTTTTCGGGTTTCATCAAACGCAGAGTAAATGACAAGGCGAAAAATTGACCAAGCAATATGAAAGAATAGCGCGAGTATCCGCTCTTGAAGAAGGCATAATTGAGAAAACTACTAGGCAATTTGGTGAAAGCGCCCTGCTTGTTCCTATTGCCAGTTTCTCCCTCCATTTTTTTAGTAAAATTGCACATGCCTTTAACAAAAAATAGTCCCGCATCTTAAAAAAGATGCGGGACTATGACCATATTTGTGAAATCACTTAACCCGGCACTTAACAGGTTACATCAACTACCGTATTGTTGGAACTATCCCAGCATAGGGGCTCCTCAGTGCCCTGCTGAATGTAGCCCAGGTTGGTATCAATGTTCCAGCCTATTTCGGTATCATCGTCACCGGCTGATTGTGAGTTAACCAGCATTAAAAATTCCGCGTCGGCCTTATCAAAAGAGATGGCAATACCACCGTTGCTGCCTTCACCCAGAATTTCGATTGTAATTTCAGACTCACTCTCTCCATCGGTAACCCAGCTTGAAGTTAGAAAGGGAACGGGCGTACTTGATTCCGTTTCAAAAGAATTGAAAGTCCAGTTTCCGGTCAGTCCGTCATTCTGTGTGGTTCCCTCCATAAGCTTATAATTCTCAATGGTGACCTCTCCGTCGCTATAGGACAAATAGACGGCCCAGGAGATCGAACTCCCACTCTCTTCCGCAGTAATACGCATCTCAGAGCTCGCACCCTGAAAAGAATAACTGTAGGTCCACTCCCAGACACCGTCACTGAAAGAGGCTTCTCCTTCAGGCGCCGTTTCCAGTATGTTGCCATAGAGCATTCCGATGCTGCTGAGGCTGCTAAAGCTTAACACGGTACTTTTGGCGGCTAAGAAATTGTTGGAAACCGATTTCGTAGAGACGTTCGTATTCTCAAAATAGCTGACATCAGGTTGCGAGTACTCAAGATTGGGCAGTTCGGGGGCCTCCTCTTCGGTTGTGCCCGTGCTGTTGTCGCCGCAAGCGGTGAATGTAAAAGTAATTATGGCAATTGCCAGGAATGATTGTAAAAATTTTCTGTTCATGGTTCCTCCTATTATGTTAATGTGGTCTTCTGTAGTGTATGCGAAAAAATGAGCAAAACAAGCTCATTCCGCTGCTATTTATAGTAAGACCATCTCGGAGGCCATTCCTTACAAACTTTATGAAATAAATACTGTTTTGATATTTACGAACTCTTTAATGCCGTGGTGAGAGAGCTCTCTGCCGTAGCCTGACTTTTTGATTCCTCCAAAAGGAAGTCGTGGGTCTGACTTCACATATTCATTGACAAAACAGCAGCCTGCTTCAAGTCTTTCAGAGGCAATTTGCTCCGCTCTTGCTGCATCCTTGGAAAATACGGCTGCACCCAACCCAAATTGGGTGTCATTGGCAATGGCTATTGCTTCTTCCTCATTCTCTGCCTTCAATACAGAGGCAACCGGACCGAATAATTCCTCCTCATAGGCCGGCATGCCCTTCTTGATATCAGTCAATACCGTAGCCGGATAGAAGGCACCCTCGCTGTCAGAAATTTCACCGCCAAGCAGGCATTCCGCTCCATTTTTAATGCTTTTTTTAACCTGTTCATGAAGCTGATCCCTTAAATCGAAGCGCGCCATTGGCCCGATGTCCGTACTTTCTTCAAACGGATCCCCCACCATTTTCTCATTCATATTCGATATAACCAGCTCCAGGAAATCATCATATACATCCTTTACTGCAATAAACCGTTTGGCAGCAATACAGCTCTGACCGCTATTTATCAGTCGGGAGGTGACACAGGTTTCCGCTGCCTTCTCCAGATCTGCGTCCTTGAGTATCAGGTAGGGATCACTGCCTCCCAGTTCAAGAACCGTTTTTTTCAATACGTTTCCTGCCTGTCCCGCAACGGCCTTACCGGCACGAGTGCTTCCGGTAAGTGTCACCGCATCAATTTCTGAGTGCGTGATCATGGCCTGTGTTTGTTCAATATCGGCGAGTACCGTTCTAAACACACTTTTGGGTATACCGGCCTTATGTATGATATGCTCTATTTCCAGTGCGCAACCGGTTACATTTGGGGCATGCTTCAGCAACGCGGCATTTCCAGCCATCAATGCAGGTGCGGCAAATCGAAAAAGCTGCCAAAAAGGAAAATTCCAAGGCATGATGGCCAGCACAGTTCCCAGCGGGTTATAGGTTACATAGCTTATGGAGGCATCCGTTTCAATAGTTTCATTCTCCAGGAATGAAACGGCATTCTCAGCATAATATTCACAGACCCAGGCACACTTTTCTGCCTCTGACACTCCCTGGGCTAAGGGTTTACCCATTTCGGTGGCCATCAATTCCCCCAGGCCTTCTTTACGATCTCTTAAAATATCGGCAATCCTATTCAGGTATTCAGCTCTCTGATCAAATGATAATTCCTTCCAGTCATTCTGAGCGACGGCAGCCTTATTAATGATGGAATCAAGTTCTACGTCATCCATCAATTCATATTCTTCAATTACTTTACCTGTAGTAGGATTGACCGTTTTCATAAGACTCTCACTAATTTTATTACCCTTTTATTTCGAAACCTAAATTACGTGAAACCAATTCCATTTTTAACTTACACGTGCAGCTGAAGCTTTAGCTGTCAGGGTATTTTAAAATGAGGTATAGAACTACCTTCTTTCAGGAGTCTAATTTCAGCCGTCCCGCTGGGACTAGGCTTTTGGGGCCATGTACAACTCGATGATGAATCATCGGGCTAGAATCGTGTAAAATATATAACGTTTTTATCCGATAAGTTTATCGGCAGTAATCCCACCAAAATTAGTATGGTTCTATCTTGTACATCGATTCTAGCCCACCGTTTCAACGGTGGGCTACTGTAAAAGCCCTATTGGAGTACCGGCGGGACGGCTGAAAATCGGGTTGATGCATATATGCATAAGATAGGATACCGAAGATGCTGACGCTGCCGATTTTAACAGATATGATAGCATGCAAAGATATCAACAGAATGGTACGACGGCATGCTTACTCCATTTTACAGTCAGATATAGCTTGTAATCCTTGAAAATGCAGCCATGAGAGCCAAAAAATATAGCCGGGGCAGCCTGTCCGGGTAGTAAGAGCATTGACCAAAGTCGGTCAGGTGAGCTACCCGATCTAAATTTGCAGGCCGGCGGTTTATTCGCAGCTCACATCTTCAAAGTTTTCGTCCCAGCAAGCTTTTTCGCCGTTATTATAGTTGGGAGCGATGATATACCCGGCATTGGTTTCAATATTCCAATGAAGCTCCGTCGCAGTATCTTCATCGGCATCATAGTAAACTGCATTTTTTACGGTGCCATCGAAAGAATACTCGATATAATCGCCCTCATTATTAAATCTATCGGAAACCACATCGAGCCTTAAATCTACATTTCCTTCTTCCGTTACTGCCCATTCAGTTATGGAAACAGGCTCTTC
>DATFJD010000492.1:0-5242 GCA_035269475.1 Halalkalibaculum sp. | reverse complement strand
CCTGTTGCAATTTTTTGGGTTGCGCTCTAAGGCTATCCAGTACAGGTGCCGCGGCATCCCCTAGTGCCAGCTTTACGGCAAACTCAGGTATCCGGAAGAAGGTCGGGCGATTCAGCAAATCTCCAAGTTTATCTACAAGCTCATTCATTGTTACCGGATTTGGAGAAACCAGGTTATGTACGCCGGTAACCTCTCGATGAGTTATGGCAAACTCGATGGCCCGGCAAACGTCCAGCATGTGAATCCAGGGAAAGTATTGTTTGCCGTCACCTATTGACCCGCCGAGCCCTAGTTTAAATACAGGCAGCATATATTTAAACGCTCCTCCCCCCTTCTCCAGCACAACGCCATTACGAAAAATTACCAGTCTAACACCTGCCTCTTCAACCGGTCTTGCTGCCGCTTCCCATTCAATGCAGAGTTCCGGCAGGAAACCGTCGCCCGAGGGCTCCGTTTCGTCCAGTATATCATCTCCCCGATCACCATAATAGCTGATCCCGGAAGCTGATATCATAAGTTCCGGAGGGTGTTCCGCATTTTTTATGGCCTCAACCAGTGTTCCTGTGGTTTCAAGCCGGCTTGAATAGAGACGCTTTTTAACCTCATCGGTCCACGGTTGCGCAAGATTTTCCCCAACAAGGTTAATCACGGCATCGGCCTCTTCCATGGCAGGCAACAGGTCATCATCCCAGGAAATAAACTGCTGGTTATTGGCTTTTTCATCGTCATACTCTTTGGGAGAGCGGGTGATGATAGTAAGATAATGGCCCTTTTGCAGCAGCATATCACGAAGCTCACTGCCAATAAAACCTGTGCCGCCGGTAATCAGAATATTCATATTCTATTTGCTTATTATGTTAATCAGTCTAATTTCTGCTTTAATATGTAAAATGAATTGTATTCTAAAATCATTCTTTGCAAAACATGAATAACAGAGGTTCAACAGGTATAGATGTATAAACATTACCTTTGTAATATCTACCTTCGTACCTGTAGGTATTTCAATTCATGCTAAATTCGATTCATCTTGATTATGAAGCCTAAAATGCAAAAAAATATACTTCTAACCATTCGAATACTTCTGGGTCTGATATTTATCGCCTCCGGCGTCGGAAAGCTTATTGACAGCAGTGACGCCCGCTACCTTGTAGAACTGCTTGCCTCTGAATTCTATTGGCTTATCGAATACGCGAACCCTATCGTCATTGGCACTTCACTTCTTGAATTATTACTTGCTGTATTCCTGATTTGGGGCAAGAAACTTAAGGCGGCACTTTGGGGTTCACTGGCACTGGTTTCAGTATTCACAATTACCTTAGGCTACTTTTACCTGCAGGGCATGAGTATTGAAAGCTGCGGCTGTTTTGGGGCTTTGGGTATAGGAGGAGGATTAGAGGCAACGCTGATTAGAAATGGAATCCTGCTGCTTTTAATCATTGGGGCTTTCGTACTGATGAGGTCCAGAACAACTACCGCGTAGAGCGATTTGCCAAACCGCTCTCTCTAAACCGGTTTAGATGGAAAGCACTTTTAAAATAAAGCCAATAGTTAAATCGACTCAGCTCTGTCCGCCTCCCATCTTTGTTCTGGGTTCTACCCCTAAGCCCGGTTTCTCATTCAGTATAATGTGCTTCTCCGCATCCAGCTGCAGCCCGAGATACGGGTCGTTTTTGATGAGCAGGTGCCCATCCAGATCGGCGTAATCTGCCCATAAAGACAGAACCGCGCCCGCGGTATTGGCTATGGAGCTTTCAATCATGCAGCCTATCATAACCTTGAGCCCCAGCTCATTAGCCCTTTCAATAACCCTTCGCGATTTTACCATACTCCCAATCTTCATCAGCTTTATATTGATGATGTCAAATGCCATGGCAATCTCTTCCAGTGATTCTCCTCCCATAAAACTCTCATCAGCCGCCAGTGGCAGGGGTGAATCTTGTTTCAGTTCAGCCATCTCTTCAAACATGGCTGCAGGCATAGGCTGCTCAACTAGCTCAATTCCCTGATTGGCAAGAAAACCGATCATATCCCTGGCCTCTTCTACCGTTTTCCAACCCTCATTGGCATCAACTCGGATAGGCTTGTCTGTAACTGCTCGCAATCCCCTGATTATTTCCTTGTCACGATCCGTACCCAGCTTTACTTTAAGTACCGGGTACTCCTTGGCATCCTTTACTTTCTGCTGCATTACATCGATTGCACCCAGCCCTATAGTAAAAGAAGTTTGCGGTCCTTTGGGCGAAGGCGCACCCCATAATTTCCAGAGGGCTTGCCCCTCTTTTTTAGCATACCAATCCAGCCAAGCCATCTCTATCGCAGATTTAGCTGATTGCATGGACTGTACTGATTTTTGTGATGCAAAATCATCCAAACTCTTAACGATCTGATCCTGGGAATTGATTCTTCCAAAGAAGCCATCAGGCACAGCTTCCAAAAATTGAATGGCTTTATCAGCATCTTCCTCATAGCGGGTGTTGGGCGCAGCCTCACCGTATCCGGTAATGCCACCCGCGGTAAGCTTTACAAAAACATTGGTGACTTTATCCTTTGTGCCTCTTGAAATAGTGAAGGGCTGCCTGAGATGAAGGTCGACAGTTTCAAAGTCAAGCCTAAAACGTGACATATCCTGAAACCTTAAGGGCATACATATAAAGGTAAAAAGCGGGAGCAGCTAAAATAAGAGCGTCAAAACGATCAAGGAAGCCACCATGCCCGGGTAAAATATTGGCGGTATCTTTTAATCCTGCCGCCCGTTTCATCTTGCTGATTGCAAGATCACCCAGCGGACCGAAAATGCTTAGCAGGAAAGCCACAGGCAAGGCATAAAGCACTGCTACCGGAAAAACAATCGGGACCAGGTAAATGGTTATCAGAAGGCCTGCAACGGCACCGATGATGCCAAAGACATATCCCTCCCATGTTTTTTTGGGACTGATATCAGGCGCCATAAGATGAGTGCCCGTATATTTTCCGCCGAAGTAGGCGAAAACATCATTGCCCCAAACCATCAGCAATAAACTTAAAGTCAGCACGAAGCCGGTCTCAGAAGATCCCAGATTGCGTGTCATTAAAAACATGAGCATACCCAGCGGGGCATAAATTCCGCAAAAGAAAGTGGATACCATTTCCTCTATGCCCTCTGAGGGGTTCTTTAACACCTGAATACCAATAAGCAACAAAAATATTCCCACTCCTATAGGGAAGGCATGAGGTAAAACCGGTATCAGTAAAATCCACAACCCAATCGTATAGGGGAAAAAATCATCCGGCTTAAGACCGGCTTTGGAGCTCACATTTATCATTTCATGTTGCATAAGCATACCCATGACAATGATCAGGGAGGTAAAAGCCCAGCCTCCAATCCATGTTACATATAAAAAGATCGCAGCGGCAGGAACAGCAAAAAGAATTCGTTTGGCTAATTCACTCACCGATTATTCTTCCTCATCATCTAATTCCTCAGCTGATTCCCACTCCTTGATAGCTTCTCTTGCCTCCTCTTCGTACTCATCGGGTACGTAAAGATACACCAGCGCCATTTCACCTACATTCAGGCTATAGGCAGAGTCTCGCTTGGATAAGATATTAGAGGGTATCTGCAAATTAGACAAATAGTTCTTGGCCATTTCTACTTCCAGCTCTGTGCTGCGCTCCATGACACAAGTCCAGTTTTCGATTTTATTGGGATCCGGTCCTTTAAACATTATGATCTCCTGTTGGTGCTAAATTTTTATGCTGTTGATACATAAAATAAATTAAATATCCTGAAATTATAATACTTAATGCTACAGCCCAAATCGGCGGCATCGTTTCAGGTGTCATTTCCGCAAATGCCGTATCCGGATAATATGAACCTACAAGTACGCTGCCTCCATTGTTTACGAAATGCGCAAGCATAGCCGGGTAAATGCTTTCACTGGCCCAGGTTACATAACCTAGTATAATACCGATAGCAGCCAGTGGCAGCAGGTTGCTTAATTGCACATGATATAATCCGAACAGCAGTCCTGAAATCAGGATAGCCGGCAGCACGCCCCAGCTTTTCTCAAAAGCACGCATCACATAGCCGCGATAAAGAACCTCTTCACAAATTGCCGGCACCACACCTACGTGAAACAAAGTAAGTATCAAAAGGTGATCGCCGCGCAAGAAGTTTTCAATCATCTGCATCTGTGAACTTTGAAATTCACTCAGCATATCCGGAACAGGCAAAAATGCATTCAACCAACCCAGAAACCACACAGTTGGTTGAACGGCAAGTATAAGTACAAAGGTAAGCCCCAGCATGGATGGGGTATTCGATTGCATTGAGAATCTTAAAAAAGCGGGACGTTGCGTTTTAGAGGCATGAAGTCTCACAAAGAACCAGGTTGCCAGCCCAAGAAATAATATTTGTCCGGAGGTATTGCCAATGAATAGCAAATCAAGATTCTCGGTCAGCGCCTGCGTCACTTCAGCGGTATCCAGCGGACCTTCCCTATTTATAATTAGAAGAACTAAAGCAACAAGGGCCGCAGTAAACTGAAAGCCGATAAAAGCTATGATAATCCACAATATGGCAAGGGACCAGTCTGAGAAACCGTTCCTTTCCGCCCAGGATCGATACGTTGCCGGCTGTGATGATTCGTTATCCAGGTTCATAAATAAATTTGTATTGAGCCGGTGAGTGAATACACCGGGCTGATTTGAAGCTGCATTTATTCTTCTTTATTCCTCGCAAATAGGGAAACGCCCAACATGCCGGTTAACAGGTTCAGTATACCGAATATGGGGATCCCATACAGCAGTTGCGTAACTATGGAAGGATTGGCCTGGGATGCCGCCTGATCTATCATCTGCTGCTTGGTTTCTTCAGGCATATCCATGGCCTCAAAATTTTCAATCGTACTCTCCATCATTTTTTGCTGCATGTCCGGATCAACTAAAAGCCAAAGCTTATTCAAGACAATACCAATTAAAACCATCGCGGCCCCGGTTAAAAATCCAATCAATGCCCCTTTACCCAGTTTCATCGTTATTTGATATTCGTTTGCATAGTGCCAAACCGCAACCATGCCTCCAAAAGCACCGACCAGGCAAACTACGACACTAAAGAGCATGTTTGGTGAAAATAAAGAGCCGGTAGGTTCCGCATTGATTTGCATATATCCGCTGATCAGCTGAAGTACAGATGTAAGCAGGCTGAATATTACAGCTGCAATTCCAACAGATGCCCAGTAACTTGGTATTGTTGCGTTATTTT
>DATFJD010000491.1:0-7615 GCA_035269475.1 Halalkalibaculum sp. | reverse complement strand
CCGATCCAAACGGTTCCTACCGGTTTCTCCTCGGTTCCTCCCCCCGGCCCCGCAATGCCGGTGGTAGAGATACCGATATCGGCGCCAAACTTAGAGGCTGCTGACCGGGCCATTTTCAATGCTACCGGTTTGCTCACTGCGCCGGACTTTTCAAGGTCATCATCATGCACCTCCAGCAGGTCCATTTTTGCCCGGTTGGAATAGGTGACCATGCCTCCCATAAAATAGTCGCTGCTGCCGGCAATATTGGTAATGCTGTCGGCAACGTATCCCCCGGTACAGCTTTCTGCAACAGCCAATGTTAGCCCGCGTTCTCGAAGGATATTGCCAAGTGCTTCACTTAAAGTAAACTCCTTTCCCTCACCGACAATAAGCTCTGAGGCTCTTTCATATATATGGTCAACTACCGGCTTCATATGCTCATTTACCTCTTCTTCTGAGTGCCCATAGCCGCTAATTCTGATACGGGTACCCTGCGGGCTTGGCAGGTAGGCAACCGCCAGGTTATCATTCAGAAATGAATCCAAATTGCCGATTACATTATCGCTTAAAGTGCTCTCACCGACTCCTGCAGTAAGGATGTATCGCGAAAATCTCTGTTCATTGCCGCCGGTCAATTTATCCAGTTTGGCCTTGACCTTATGTGTTGCCAGCTCTTTCATCTCGTAGGGCACCCCCGGCAGCACCGCCAGCAAAGATTCATTCTCTTCGAACCACAGGCCCGGCGCCGTACCCTGCTGGTTGAAAAGCACCTCAGCATTGCTTGGGACTTCTGCCTGCTCATAATTTGACTTGCTGAATGGGATATTTCGCTTTTCAAAGATCTTCTTTATAAAGCCAAGGGTTGGCTTATGGATGGTCATCTCCGCCTCAAAAAGATCCTGTACAGCCTTCTTGGTGACGTCATCGTGTGTGGGGCCCAGCCCCCCGGTGGTAATAACAAGATCGGCTTCAGCAAGGCTCTCCCCTATAGTATTCCTAACAAGGCCCAGGTCATCGCTTATGGTATGAATGCGGATAACTTCAATGCCCTGGTCGGTTAGAAACTTGCCCAGCCAGCTTGCATTCGTATTTACCGTATCACCGATAAGCAGTTCATTGCCAATGCTAATAATTATGCCGGTCATCTTTGCAGATAAAAATGTTGATTATAAACGAAATGAAAATAGGTAAAGCTCTACGCTTTTCGAAGATGTTTATTTATAAATTTAAAAAGAAAACTGTTCGGGCTGCTTTGCGGTTTGAGCCTCATGCATCAGCAATAAAATAGGTTTGCCCCTTTTGAGATTCCAGTAGCCCGTAATGTTTAATAATTCCGGTATAAAGCAAGTGTCTCGCATAAGCCTTGGCCTTACTAAAAAACATTTTATTCTCTTAAACTATTGCTATCTTTGTGCCGTGCGTCGATTACCCAACATATTGAGTGCAACCCGGATGATCCTGGCACCGATTTTTCTGCTTCTGTACATACAAGACGAAGTAGTTTGGAGGGCTCTTAGTGTCGGGATATTTGCAGTTGCGGTGGTAACGGATTTTTTCGACGGATACATTGCCCGGCTGTATGGCTATCAAACTTCTTATGGAGTCTTCCTGGATCCCCTGGCGGATAAATTCCTGACATTTGCAGGTTTTATATGCCTGCCTTTTATTGATGCTGAACAATTTCCCTGGTGGGCGGTAGGCGTCATAGTGCTTCGGGATATTATCATTACCGGAATGAGGATGATTGCCGATCATCGCAATATTTCGATGAAAACAAGATTTACCGCCAAATTTAAGACCATGGCCCAGATGATTTTTCTATATCTTGTACTGATGGTCGGGGTCTTCATTAATACGGACGTTTGGCTGAGCTCTTACTCCATAGAGCTGATGCGTTCGGGCATTCTGGAGTGGGGTATGATGGCTATTGTGATCCTGACACTTTATTCCGGTGCAGAATACATTTTAACCAATAAAGATATTTTCTTTAATGACCATAATGCGAAAACTAAAACCGATTCTGTAAATAGATAGGAAAACCCCTTTATTTGGTCAATAGAGGGGTTTTTTGTTTGCGTTTTTCCCATGTTTTGCCCTAATATTTCTAACAAGGTGGTATAAACGTGGTAGAGAATTTTGATGGTACAACTTGAATTTTGCTCACCAAGTTTATCGCTACTATAGATTTAAATAAAAACCCCGGCTACTCCAATAACCGGGGCTAGGACAAGTAACCATTAAACGATTACTCTCATCTACGCTTAATGCGACGAACCATATTAAGAATGGTTACAAAGTTTTAACAAGGGTCTAGTGAAGCATGACAAATTACCAACCTTTGTACCATATTGCTATGCAATGGGTAACAAGTATTATAAACGTTCATCCTGAATTCTCGGGACTGAGACCAGATCTCGCCCGTAGCTCCGAATACACGCCCCGACCATCAGAGCAAGTAAATTCATTAAATCTCATCTAGCATAAATGTATTCGCCGTATACCTGGCGGCGGGTGCTTAACTGCACAAGACCTTTTGACCTAAAAAGAAGTTTTGCTGTTTTATCCAGTCACCGCTTACGACAGATAGACTGCGCAACACAAATTCAATTCTCCCGTAGGTCTTGCCGACATTTCCCAGTTTCGTTTGCGCCGTCTCTCCCATCAGCAGATGAAGTCCGAGTTACGAGGGACCGGAATCTGCAAGACGTTGAGTCACCTCATCAAACCATTGCAAAGAAGGCTCTGTCACGTCCTTCCATTGGATAACCTCCAGGCCAGCCTCCTTCAGAGCGTTTTGGAAGTTCTCTTTAGAGACAAGGAAGTTACCGGAGGGCCCATCAGCCCATGGGACTGGAAAGTGAGGGTCGTCTCCGAAGTCTGAGAAAATTTTGTGGAAGACAACCATGCCATCTTGCCGCAACACTCGGGCAAGTTCGGTTGCGAACTTACCTTTAGATGGGATGTTCATTTGAACATGTTCCATCCAGACGACCTCATATTCTTCGTTTGAGAATGGAAGATCCAAGGCCGAGGTTTCTTTGTAAAAGCTCGTTTCTTTTGACAGGCCAACCATATGAGAGGGCTTCTCTGCTAACGAAATATACGTGGTGGGGATGAGATCGATCCCCGTGACCCGGCAGTCGAAGCTTGAGGCCAAATTTCGGACAGTTCCGCCTATTCCACACCCAATATCATGAACCCCCAGGCTGTTAGTCTTACCCAAGAGCTCAACCAGTTCTTTCTGAATTGCACGGAGGAGGGTGTTTTCCAGTTCCCTACGGTCATAGCAACTGATTATGTGTTTCTATGTTTCCATCAATAAATGACCTCCTTTACATTGTGTAGGTTCGAAAACGTGTGCAGCATAACGACCTTGCGCATAACCGGCGTGTAATGCAATGTTGATTTTTTTGAATAATGATAGAAAAGTTAAAATGCCAAAAATTGGCAAGTGATGGCGAGGCACGTCTGCTGAATGCACGGATTATATGTTACGCAAATATTGGAAATGTTTATTCAGTCAGGAAGTTTATAGCCAAGTATTTTACCTGCTCTTGCCAGTGTTCTCATAATAAACTGTGGTGGTTTTACGGAGAGAATCTCCTGCTCGTGATCGGCAAACAGCATGCCCATAAGTATAAAAGACTTGAAATTTTTAGGAGGTAAATTAACCCCTTCCTCAGTTACTAACTTATGGAATCGCCGGAAAAAGCGTTCATGCTCAAGGGCGGGCTGGTGCACGTTTATTAATTCAACCGGTTCCCTGTTTCTGAACGTATGCGGGGTACCCGGAGGAACACTGTGTTTTTCGCCGGCGGGCACCTGCTTCCATTCCCCTTCCACATTGACTTCTAACACACCTGAAAGAACTTCGTAACTTTCTGTGGCGTGGGGATGGGTATGCACCGGGGGAGAATCCCCGGTGGTTCCCTCAATCTCAAAATGCATTTCCAAATATTCTCCGTCTGTATCTTCCGTGGATTGGGTAATTTTCCAGCGTCCGGGGAATCCATCCCAATCCAGGATCCTGTTCTGATCAGTACGTTCCATGAAATAATAGCTTTTTGATTAACAGAGATTATGTCAATTTGCGTCAGATTGATACATGATCAATGATGGAAAAGAGCTTATTTATAAGCTATCGCCGCACTCGATGGCCCGGTTAAGGGGATAATTTCAGTTGAAGAGAATCCTGTTTTCCGGGCCCATTCCTTGATTTCACGACTCGTAAAATCAAAACCGTTTCGGGTTTCGATCAACATGTTAAGTGACATAGTCAGGCCAAACACGTTTTCTGACCGGTCGTTATCAATGATATTTTCAATCACGATACACGCACCGTCTTCAGGCAAGCTACTATAAGCTTTCTCAAGCAGGGTTAGCTTCTTATCCAATCCCCAGTCATGCAATATATTACCCATGGTAATAACATCAGCCTCCGGAAATCCTTCTTCCCAGAAATCGCCGGCTACCGACTTCACCCGATCTTCCAGTCCCCACTTTTTAATCTTTTCTTCAGCTATGGAAGCTACTTTGGGCAGATCATACGTAACGCATTCCATATGATCATGCCGACTGGCCACCTGTAGACTTAATTCACCATCGGCGCCACCCATATCGCAGAGGGTGTTATATTGAGAAAAGTCAAACTTATTGACCAGCGCTTTAAAATTACCCATTTGAATACCGGCCATTGCCCTGGTCATTTGACGCAATCGGTCTTCATCTTCGTAAAGTATTTCAAAGAAGTCGGTATCCTCGTGTTTAATTTCATTTTGAGGATTCCCGGTTCTCAATGCTTCTTCAAGGTCACTCCAGAAAGGATAAAGGCGATCGTTTGCCATTTCCAGGATCCCGCCGATATACCCTCTTTTATTTTGATCCAGAAATCGATCTGAATCCTGAGAATTACTGTAAATAGCATTTTCTTTGAGTCCTTCCCGTTCCAAAAATCCAAGAGCAACCAGAGCATCCAGCCAATCATATAGTCCGCGACCGTCCAGATTAAACTCTTTGCGTATCTCTTCTGCCGACAGTGGATTTTGAGCAAGATTTGTAAAAAGCCCCAATTTAACTGCTGTGAGCAACGCTTTGGAGCTCGAGAAGCCAAAACCCACTTTCATGATTTTTTTCGGCGTTATCCGATCCTGTTCCTTCCGATTCTTTGCTTCAGTATCCATAAATTTCCCTCCGTGTTATTAAAAATTTGAATATTTTTAATAAATTATCCTGGTTTTTATTTACAACTAAGTTATTTATTAGTTGCTATTTAATAACTGATAAGAGAGACTCTAGCAGGTAACGAAAAGGCCAAGCAATATTACGAGAACATCCGCACAAATGTAATTTGGCCGTTGCTCACGGTGTATGCCACCACGGCATGCGCCTCTTCGGGAAATCCCTCGGCATTGAGTCCCTGAAGTTTTTCTTCGTCAATAATCCAGTCTCCAACTGTCGTTCTGTTCACTACCTCACAATGTAGGTCAGGGCTGTTATTGAATAGCTCTGTGTAAAAAGCACGTATTTCCTCGCTTCCGCTCATCATTTTCTCTCCGCTACCGTCTTCAACCGTTATTTCAGGCGAATAGGCTTCCATGAATGCCTCAACGTCTCTATTGTTGAAGGCTTTAAGCTGATGTTGAACCGGATCTTCCATAATGACTCTCAAAATTTAGGTTAATAATTGAAATGATCATTGAAGGGTTAAAATTGAACGACTCTAACTACTACCAATGAAAATTCATCGCTAAACAAAGCCAATTGTAATTGCCAACACAGTATTAAGCACCTACTGTATTTGAACTCCTTGTACTAAATCGCGATAAATTTTCCAGTCGCCGTCGATATTCTTCCATATACAGACATATCGTTCTCTACGAATTTTTTTGCCTTCCTTGTTATATACCGTGCCTATCCCATATTCATAGGCATGATTACCAAATATTTCTACTTCTTGGGCTTCCGGTTCGATGACAAGCCCGGCACCAATTAGGCCTTTGAAGGCTTTTGTTACACCTTCAGTCCCTTCAACTATTCCACCATTCGGAGGATAAAATTTGGCATCTTTAGTATAGAGGGTCTCTGCTAACTCCCCTGGATTATTATCTTTTATAAACTGGGTAAACTGATCATAGTTATCGTTGATCGTCTGTTTGAGCTCTTCTAAATTATTGGCCTGTGCATAAACAGTCGTTATGTTGGCAAATAACAAAAAAGTGATAGTCAGAATAGAAAGTTGAAGTGACTTTATTCTACACATAATGTTCTCTATTTGGTTAATTGTTTAACAGATATCTTTCTTTGATAGGTTTTAAGTACGTAGGCTTATTAGGCTATATTTTTTTTTGACTTGAGTTTATTTAATTATTGAGATTATTAATCAGAGGTAACTGTTTCATGGGCATGCACAATTTTCCACTGGCCATTCTTGCTGGTTTAATTCACTCATTGTATTTCTCCATGGTATTTAGAGATTAATTTTTTTCCTAAAAGATCAGTTAACCGTAATCTCCTTCAATATGGTTTTCTTGTCTCCATGGGGAAATACAAAGTTGTATGTACCAGGAGTAGTCAGCTCAACAGTAACAAAACTAGTATCACCTTCTGGAACACCCAAGGTGCCACCAATCAAGTCACTGGGAGGATCATGGGTATCAACATCGCGAAATTCCTTGACACGTTGCATTGGATCGAGTGGGTAGGCAAGGTACATACTCGAATAAGAACTTGTATCTTCACTATCCGGTTCTACCACATGAAAAGCAATCGTATTCGTCCCGAAGAACAAAGAACCATCCACCGTGATATCATCACCGGAGCTGGTGACGGTGACATCGGGCTGGGGTTTAGCAGGATCGGATGAATTTCCTGCAACTGTAATAGACCGTATCATCCCCTGAAAGATATGGCTTCGACCATTTGGAGAAGGTATGAAACAGGACATCGCATAATTACCGGGATCTAAATTTAAGGTAATTCGGGATATCTCTCCCGGTGATATTAATCCTCCACCTCCAATTGATTCTAATTTCCCAATCCAATCCGGAAGGGTTTTGGGAACTGCTTTTTCGTGTTCTGAAGAATCTATGGTGCCCTCAAGAAGTAACTGTTGCAGACTATCTAGCGGCTGGATAACCTCAGTATGCAAATCCTGATATGACTTATTCTCCGGCAGTCGATGCATTATAAATTCATGGGTTTCTTGGCCACGGTTATCCATTTTAAATGTGGTCCATCCTGATGAAACAGAGTCTACGACGGCAAAGGCATAATCATTCATTACTACATCTACCTCGTTGGAATCCATCGTTTCGCTGTCCCCACTCCCGGAACACGAGAGGCTTAATAATCCCGATATGATAATAAGTATCCCTATAATACATTTATTTGAACTATACATAACTTTCTCCCTTTTTAGCCTTGTTATCTTGCTTGAATGCTATATGAAATCACTGAATTTAAAACAGCATTCACTTCTAAGAAGTCTCTTCCCTTGAAATATCTCTGTACAACAAATAATCCCGGTACTATTCGATCCGCTTGCAAGTGATTAAATTACCAATCTACTCATTGTCAGAAGTGGCAATGTAGCTGGTCGATTCATCGATGAGCGACTGATATTTATCAAACAGCT
>DATFJD010000490.1:0-6433 GCA_035269475.1 Halalkalibaculum sp. | reverse complement strand
GAAGGCGGCAATCTGATAGCGGGCGTTGCTCTGATCTTTCAGGTTCTCCCGGAGCTATTCCACAATATGGGCGGAATGCTGGGACTGTTCTTCGGAGTAATGTTTTTTGCCCTGCTGAGTATGGCCGCGCTTACCTCTACCATCTCGCTTTTGGAAGTACCGGTTTCCTATGCTATTGACGAACACAAAATTACCAGGAGAAAAGCTTCCTACCTGGTCGGTGGCAGCATACTGTTCTTTTCTCTTATCATCTCTTTTAATACGAACCTGATCGGTACCATTGACCTTATATTCAGCCAGGTTGGCCTGCCATTAGGCGGAATATTGATATGCCTGTTCCTAGGCTATGTATGGAAAACAGAAAACGCAATGGAGGAGATGGAATCAGGTTATCCGGGTATCGGCAGTTCAATGCTGGGCAAAGTATGGAGGTTCCTTATTATGATATTTTGCCCCATTGTGATACTGTATAATCTTGTGTCTACATTATTCTTTGATTAACCTTGTTATCCAATTTCACTCATAGTATTTTCGACAACAAACATTTGAAAGATTTCTAAAACATTTATGGCTAAAATTTCAACTTCTGATTTCCGTACGGGAATGGTCATCGAGGTAGATGACGAACTTTATTCTATCGTTGATTACCAGCACGTCAAACCCGGCAAAGGCGGTGCTTTCTTGAGGACTAAACTTAAAGGAGTTGTAAACGAAAAAACGATAGAAAAGACTTTCCGGTCCGGTGAAAACCTGATGGAAGTCCGTGTGGAGCGACAGCCTTTCCAGTTCCTGTATAAAGACGGCAATCTCTACTATTTTATGCACCAGGAAACGTTTGTTCAGACCCCTATAGAGGAGTCAAAAGTTGAAAAGCCCCAGTTCATTACCGAGGGGCAGATATGTACCCTGGTGGTTGATGTAGACAATGAGCGAATTTTGTATGCAGAACCGCCGGACCAAATAGTGGCAAAAGTTGCCAAAACCGATCCCGGTTTACGCGGCGACACTGCCCAGGGTGGCAGTAAACCCGCTACGCTGGAATCAGGTGCAACCGTACAGGTCCCTTTATTTATCAATGAAGGAGAAGAGATAAAAGTCGATACCCGAACTGCCGAATATATTGAACGAGTAAAATCAAATTAACCGATATCATGGATTTAAAAGAAATTAAGAAAATACTCGATATGATAGCTGAGAGTGATGTAAATCAGGTCACTATCGAGGAAGGCGATTTTAAAATTAAGGTTAAAAAGACACCTGATGTTGCCCAGAGCTCAGCGCCCGTTCAATATCAGATGCCGGCCGCTCCGCAGCAGCCCCAGCAACCACAGGCGGCCCAGCCGCAATCTGCCGGAGGCGGACAAGCTTCTTCAACAGCCGAAAGCGAGAGAGAGGAAGAGCCGGATGGCAGTGTAGTTGAATCACCGATTGTCGGTACCTTTTACCGGGCTCCCTCACCTGATGCTGACGATTTTGTAAAAGTCGGCGACCAGGTAGAAAAAGGACAGACACTCTGCATTGTCGAGGCCATGAAAATCATGAACGAAATTGAATCTGAATTTTCGGGTGAAGTCAAGAAAATACTTGTTGAAAACGGCGAGCCTGTCGAGTTCGAACAACCCTTATTTATCATCGGTTAATCTAACTGCATTTCATGTTTAACAAAATTCTTATCGCCAACCGAGGCGAAATTGCACTTCGTGTTATTCGCACTTGTAAGGAAATGGGCATCAATACGGTGGCTGTATACTCTACCGCCGACCAGGATAGCCTGCACGTAAAATTTGCCGATGAGGCCGTATGCATCGGTCCGCCTCCCAGCAAGGAAAGTTATCTTAAAATACCCAGCATACTGGCAGCTGCCGAAATTACCAATGCCGAAGCTATACACCCGGGTTACGGTTTCCTCTCCGAAAATGCAGAATTCTCCAGAATCTGTTCCGAGCACGATATCAAGTTTATCGGCCCTTCTCCGGATATGATCAGTGCCATGGGCGACAAGGCTGTCGCAAAGGATACCATGATAAACAATGGTGTTCCCGTGGTGCCCGGAAGTGACGGGGAAGTTGATTCTTATGAAGAGGCCAAAGAAATTTGCAAGGATATCGGGTACCCGCTGATTATTAAAGCTTCTGCCGGCGGTGGCGGACGCGGGATGCGAATTGTGCAAGAAGAGTCAAAGTTAAAGCAAGCCTGGGATACCTGCCGCAATGAAGCTGAAACGGCTTTTAATAATCCGGGCGTGTACATTGAGAAATTTGTAGATAATCCTCACCACGTAGAAATCCAGATACTGGCCGATCAGCATGGCAATTGCATACATCTTGGCGAACGCGATTGTTCCCTGCAGCGGCGCCATCAGAAAATTCTGGAGGAATCCCCCTCTCCCCTAATGACTCCGGAGCTGCGTGAGGAAATGGGACAGGCGGCGGTAGATGCCGGGCTTTCGGTTAACTACGAAGGTGCGGGAACCGTTGAGTTCCTGGTAGATGACGATCTCAACTTTTACTTCATGGAGATGAATACCCGTATTCAGGTAGAGCATCCTGTAACGGAAGAGATCACCAACTATGACCTGGTAGCAGAACAAATTAAGGCGGCAGCCGGTTTGGAGCTGGAAGACAAGCCGCTTAAAATGCGTGGACATGCCATTGAATGCCGGATTAATGCCGAAGACCCTGCCCATAACTTCAGGCCCTCAGCAGGGACCATAAATGTATTTCATACCCCGGGCGGACACAGTGTACGGGTTGATACGCATGCTTATGCCGGCTATAAAATACCGCCACATTACGATTCCATGATTGCAAAATTGATTGTCAGCGCCCCCACCCGCGAAGATGCAATTAAGAGAATGAGAAGAGCACTGTCAGAATTTATTGTGGAGGGTATAAAGACTACCATACCTTACCATCTGCAGCTTATGGATGATGAAAACTTCCAGAAAGGGACCTTCAACACGAAGTACCTGGAAAACGAATTTAAATTTAACCCTGAAATTTGATATTAGAATATGAGCATTCCCAAGGAACTGAAATATACCAAAGAGCACGAATGGATTCGCGACAATGGCGACGGCACAGCAACTGTAGGTATCACTGATTTTGCACAGGGTGAACTGGGAGATATTGTATTTGTAGAGCTTGAGGAAGCAGGCTTTGAATTTGATAAGGACGAATCTTTCGGTACCGTTGAAGCTGTTAAAACAGTTTCGGAATTATTTGCACCTGTATCGGGAGAAATCACCGAAATCAATGAGAAACTAGAAGATGAGCCTGAACTGGTTAATGATGACCCTTATGGAGACGGCTGGATGATTAAATTAAAAATCGGTGACGAAGCCGAAATGGATGACCTAATGTCACCGGAAGAATACGAAGAGATCATCGCCTGACATACCATCTCTATCTATTAAGGCAAGCACTTTTTTATAACCACTTTCTTACATGCAACATCGACCTGATGACTGGATCTTAATTCTCGACTTTGGTTCCCAATATACGCAGCTCATCGCGAGGCGTATTCGAGAATTAAATGTGTATTGCGAAATTCATCCCTTCAATAAGAACTTATCGGAACTTGAGAACCCTCCCAAAGGAATTATTCTTTCCGGAGGCCCGACGAGTGTAAACGACGAAGATGCTCCGTCACTGAACAAGGAAATCTTTAGGTATGAGGTTCCGATACTCGGGGTCTGTTACGGGCTCCAAATATTGGCACATAATTCTATACCGGGTAGTGTTGAAAAGGCAGAGCGCCGTGAATTCGGGCGTTCCGAGCTTATTGTAGATGATCGCTCCGATCTTTTTAAAAATATACCGCAGGAATCGATTGTATGGATGAGTCACGGAGACCATATCATTACATTGCCTGATGAATTTGAAATAATCGGCCATACCGATAATGCACATGTTGCAGCCGTAAGGCATAAACAGAAAGACATTTACGGAGTACAGTTTCATCCTGAAGTGGTACATACCGTATATGGTAAGGAAATGGTTGAAAACTTTATCCGGGAGATATGCAAATTGCCGGGAAGCTGGACGGCCGAGTCATTTATTGAATCCACTATTGAAGAGATCCGTGAGCGGGTCGGTGACGACCGCGTTCTATGCGGTTTGTCGGGCGGCGTAGATTCTACCGTAGTTGCTACCCTGGTGCACGAGGCTATAGGAGATCAGCTCCAGTGCATTTTTGTAGATAACGGCCTGCTGAGAAAAAATGAATTCCAGGACGTGCTCGATATTTATGAAAAGGGGTTAAACCTGCCTGTAAAGGGAATAGATGCCAGCGAACTATTCCTTTCCAGGCTAAAAGGAATTTTTGATCCTGAGGAGAAGAGAAAGATCATAGGTAACACCTTTATCGATGTTTTTGATGAAGCCATTACGGAAGATAAATCATTCAAATACCTGGCCCAGGGTACCCTCTATCCCGATGTAATTGAAAGCATCTCTTTTAAAGGTCCTTCCGCTACTATAAAATCGCATCACAATGTGGGGGGATTGCCTGAAGAGATGAATCTGGACCTGGTTGAACCGGTACGAGAACTTTTCAAAGACGAAGTGAGAAATGTAGGACGAAAACTTGGCATCCCGGAGAATTTTATAAAAAGGCATCCCTTCCCTGGCCCCGGTTTAGGAATAAGAGTTATTTCTGATATTACCAAAACGAAGCTGGATATGCTTCGGGAAGCAGATGATATCTTCATTTCTGAATTGAGAAAAAATGACCTTTATGACAAGGTTTGGCAGGCCCTGGTGGTACTGCTGCCGGTTCAAAGTGTGGGCGTTATGGGCGATGAACGGACCTATGAGTTTACGGCTGCCTTGAGAGCGGTAACCAGTGTTGACGGTATGACAGCTGATTGGGCCCATCTCCCCCATCCTTTTCTGGCTAAGGTATCGAACCGTATTATAAATGAAGTACGGGGAATCAACCGAGTTGCATATGATATCAGCTCAAAGCCGCCCTCAACTATTGAGTGGGAATAGTTTTTATTTGAGAACAATTATTGATAATTGCCGTTAGATATTTAAAGTATTTTATAAAAAAAATAATGCTCATGAGAAAGAAGAATTCCCGCTTTTTATCCTTACACCGCCAAACCGGTTTGTTTTGTCTTTTTTTGGCCCTTTCCTTTCTCTTTTCTTCGAATGCAAAAGCACAGAATTTTGAGGATGGATTATCCTTATACGAAGAAGGTCAGTATGCCAAGGCAGCTGCCATTTTTAACGGGCTTAACAGCCCGGAAGCGAGATTGTTTTCCGGTAAAAGCTATTTCAGTATGGGCCGTTATGTAAAAGCTAAAGAATATCTTGACCAAGTTCCCGGCTCAAGCCCTAAGGATATTTATCTGGAAGCGCTGTATACCTCCTCCCTCAGTCATTTTCAGCTGGGACATTATGATAAAGCCTTGACTAAGCTGCTGAATTTTAACAATGAAACGGTCAAAACCCAGCTGGTTACTGACGCTTTACAACTTTATGATGATATATTGAACTTCCTGACTCTAAACCAGAGAAAAGAAGCCTATCAGAGCGTACGTTCTTCCCGAATAAAGTATGATCTGGTCAAAACGGCATTGGGCAAAGTTAACTACTCAACGGCCAAGCTGTTAATCAAGGAATATAAAGAGACCGGAATCAGCGATACCCTTTCATCGGATATTGAAGAGCTTGAGTCGATGGTTTCAGATTCCCTTAATTATGCCATGCAGATAGCGTTTGGCAGGCAGCTTGAAGCCCCGGATGGCATAACCTATAACATCGGGGCGGCACTGCCCAAGTACAGTACCGGCGACCGGGAATTTGAAATCTCCCAGGGCTTGTATTTTGGTTATCTGCTAGCCGCAGAAGAGTTCAACCAGCAGCATAATAACAAAAAGGCTTTTATTCGATACAAAAACACAGGTGCGGATACTGATTCATCGGAGTATGTGATGACCGATTTTGCCTGGAATTATAATGTTGATGCTGTATTGGGCCCCTTGTTTTCTGAACCTGCAGGAGAAATGTCACGGCTGGCAGAAATGTACCAGATACCCATGCTGGCTCCGCTAGCCAACTCAGATACATTGAATGTGGATAACCCTTTTCTTTTCCAGGCCAATCCCACTTTTGGCTCTCACGGTAAAAAGATGGCCCGTTTTGCCGTTAACAGGTTAAATATGGATACCCTGGCTGTACTTGCTGAACAAAATTCACTGGGAGAAGCTTCTGCCTTTGCTTTCAGGGAAGAGGCAGAAAAAAACGGTGCAAAAGTTGTTCACTTCTTTGTTGAAGACCTTGAGTCGGAAGGATATGAAATTGCCGAATATACCAAGTACCTGACAGCCGATAGTCTTAAAATAGATTCCTTAGGCAACTATCATAACATTGACGCGGTTTATGCCCCTTTTACCGGGCAGGCAGCACCCACGCTTATTGACTTG
>DATFJD010000489.1:0-5743 GCA_035269475.1 Halalkalibaculum sp. | reverse complement strand
AGCTTGCTTTTTTCTTCGCTTTAAAGCGATTGATCACACCGCCATAGAGAACCGCTTCTTTCTGCCGTTCGCTGAAGGTATGCTTGACCGTATATTTGTTTCCTTTGGTCTTATTGGTCACTACCACTTCATTGCCGTTTTTAATGGCCTCGCGAATATCATTCACAACCAGGGTATCACCTTGGTCTATGTCTTCGTAATCCGCATCGTGTTCAAACTCAAGCGGGGGAATACCGAAGTTGATCAGGTTCTGCCAGCCAATACGGGCATAGCTCTTTGCAATTACTGCCCGCATTCCAAGGTAGCGCGGTGCAATAGCTGCATGCTCGCGACTGGATCCCTGGGCGTAATTCTCACCGGCAATGACCACGTGCCCGCCATGCTCTTCTTTGGCTTCCATCGCCCGGTCGTAAAAATTCTTGTCGACCACATCCAGGGTGAATTTACTGATTTCAGGAATATTGCTGCGGAAAGGCAGTACCTCAGCCCCTGCCCTAAGTATTTCATCGGTCGAGATATCATCGCCCATTTTCAGCAGTACCGGAACTTCAAAATCTTCTAGCTCGTCGAAATCCGGCATCGTGGAAATATTAGGACCTTTTTTAATTTCCCCTCTTTCCTTTTTAGGCTTGGGCGGAGTCAGCATCTCGGTGTTGATATGAATATTTTTAGGATGCTCGTATTTAGGATATTTCATGTTATACAGGTCTTCCAGATCACGGGGATCGGTAATCTTACCGGTCAAGGCCGAAGCGGCAGCTGTTTCAGGGCTCACCAGGAATACCGAGTCCTCCGGTGTTCCCGATCGATCGGGAAAGTTTCGCGGAACCGTGCGCAGGCTGTTTTGCCCGGAAGCAGGCGCCTGACCCATTCCTATACAACCGTTGCACCCCGCCTGGTGGATACGTGCACCTGATTGCACCAGGTTAAACATCACATCATTTTTAACCATGTTTTCAATGATTTGCCGCGATGTAGGATTAATATCAAAAGAGACATTGTCATTTACTGTTTTTCCTTTCACAATCTCAGAGGAAATCCAGAAATCCCGGTAACCCGGGTTAGCTGATGAACCGATATACGACTGGTAAATCGGTTCGCCTGCCACCTCGCTGATGGGCACAACATTACCCGGGCTGCTTGGCAGAGCGATCAACGGTTCAACATCATCAAGGATCAACTCTTCATACTTGTGGTATTCTGCTCCTTCATCGGCTTTAAGCTCTACAAACTCATGTCCGCGCTCCTGTGATTCCATAAAGCGACGAATCTCACCGTCGGCAGGAAATACCGTACTGGTAGCTCCCATCTCTGTACCCATATTTGCAATGACGTGGCGATCCATGGTATCCAGGTTCTTCAGGCCTTCCCCGAAATACTCGATAACATAGCCTGTTGCACCGTCGACATCATAGCGGCGAAGCATTTCAAGCACAACATCTTTAGCGCTGACCCAGTCGGGCAGCTCTCCTTTAAGTTCCACGCCCAGCACTTTCGGCATCTTTATGTAAAGAGGCTCTCCGGCAATGGCAAAAGCGACATCGAGTCCGCCGGAACCGATGGCCAGCATGCCCATGCATCCCGATGCAGGCGTATGGCTGTCAGACCCGGCTAGGGTTTTTCCCGGAATTGCAAAACGTTCTGTCTCAATAGGATGACTCACGCCGTTACCCGGACGGCTAAACCACATGCCGAATCGTTCGGCCGCAGACTTTAGGAATACGTGATCGTCCGGATTCTTGAAATCAGTCTGTATAAGATTGTGGTCAACATACTGACAGGATAATTCCGTCTGAGCCTCATCCAGCTCCATCGCCTCCAGCTCCAGCATCACCATCGTACCGGTGGCATCCTGCGTCAGCGTTTGATCGATTTTAAGTCCAATTTCTTCACCCGGCTCCATTTCCCCATCAACCAAGTGGCTCTTAATAAGCTTTTCAGTGACATTTAATGGCTTACTCATAAAGCTTCCCTAATTTTTTTATTAATATGCTATGTACTTGTCAATTATAATTTTATCTGGCTCCGAATCGTTTCGATAAATGATATAAGGAACCAGGGCTAACCGAAAACACGGCCTGCAGGCAATTCTTCGGTTAGAGAAGAGCTGTTACTCTCAGCAGGCCGGTTGAAAGAAACTGAAAATTTTACTGAATTGTTATCGTGTTGCCATTCGGATGTAGCATGCAACTGGTCAATAAACAGATTAATCAGAATAGACTCAATGTGATCATTATCAGTAAGGCGTGATAGTACCGCGGATGAGATATTATCAAAGCCTATCTCAAGGTTTACCTCATCTGACTTTTCTGTGAATAATCGGACCCTGACATGATTCACCTCATCGATATGTCCGTTGATTCTAAGTTGGGAAAATATTTCATTGACCATTAATCCGAAAGGGACGGCTTCTTTGATGTTTAACAAAGTCTGCTCAATCTCTTTATCAACGTGAAACTGCCTGCCATCAGGTTCATTCAGAGATATTATTAGGTGGTTCAGAAACTCGTGAAAGGGTATGCTCGACATGTCCCTGTTTTGATAGAAGAGCTCCTCAATTTCTGCAAGAGAGTAAATACGATATTGAATCGATTTAAGAGCCCTGATTTCTTCTGCATTATTGAGTTCATCGGTCTGCAAGTCTATCAATCCACAGATAATCGACAAATTATTTTTGACCCGGTGATGCAGTTCCGACAATACCACCTGCTTTTCATTTAGAGCATTTTCAATTTTATTCCTGCTATTGACCAGCTTGGAGGTACTCTTTTCAATGAGTAGAAAAAGTAGAACTGAGGTAATCAAAACGAAGAACCAACCTTTATAGGTCTGCAATTCAAGCAGCAGGTTACTATCCGTGGTAACAAGCCCAAGCAGCCTATCGCTGAAAAATATCCAGATCACGGATACCACAAAATACGTGATAGTGATCTTCAGGCTATCCCGTACCGAAATGGAACTCAAATTCATTTTTACCAATCCTCTTTAAATATTTGCTCAATATATAAAAAGTTTTAAAACCCTATATCACTATTCTTTCAAAGCTTAGTCAATGGATGGCATCCCACTCAACCGGCTTAAGAGTCAAAAGATATTCCTTATGTTTTTCTCAAATTTTTGTTAAATAGTAACAGGGTTTCACAGGAAAATATACAGGCGTTTATGAATACGGATGATCTAGTTGAAAGGCTTTCTGAAAAATGGGATCTGACCAAGCAGGAAACCAGGGAAATAGTTGACCTGGTAGTACAAAACATGTGTGACAATCTTGCCCAGGGTAATGACTTTACCATACCGGAACTGGGTACCTTCGGCACGCACACCCGGAACAAGCAGAAGTCATATAATCCGCATTATGAGAAATATATGATGCTGCCGCCCAAGCGTGTAGTAGATTTCGATGCCAGTAGGAATTTGGAAGATGATCTAAAATACCTGGGGATAGAAAATGAATCATAAGATTACCTTCCAAGAGCTTGTCGATGCTATTGCTGAGCAATCCGGTAAATCCAAGCAATTCACGCACGACTTTGTAAAAGATTTCGCTGCACTTATCAAAGAGGGACTGGAAAATGATGGCACTGTCAATATTGCCGGACTGGGAAAGTTTGAATTAAAAAAGATGGATGAGCGAGAGGGTTACAATCCGGAAACCGAAGAGAAGATTACCATCCCCGCTCATAACAAAATTGAATTTACCCCTTATAAGGACCTGGAAGAGCTTGTAAATGCGCCCTACTCCCATATGGAGCCGGAAATCATTGAAGAAGAAACCGGGGCGGGCCAGCCGGCAGACGAGGAAAAAGAGGAAGAGAGTATAGAAGAGGATCAGACTGAAACGGATTCCCCTGCTTCCGATGAAGAGCCGGGAATAAAGAAAGCCCCATGGGAGGAAGACATGGAATCTGAAATTGAGGTCGACGAAGATGACCCATTCGGGCTGAATGCAAAGCATAAGAACCGGGTTCCGTTTTCGTTTGATCAAGGAGATGCCGGTAAAGATGAACAGGAAGAGGAAGGCCCGGAAGATGAAGAAGATGTAGTAGAGTTCAGTCCTGAAATTGCTCCTGAAGAGCCTGCAGAGAAGGAAGATCGGACTGCAGGAGAACAGGAGGATAAAAATGAAGAGAAAGAAAGTGAGCGGGAACCGAAAACTGCACGAGAAGAAAAACCCGCTGCCGCGGAAATAAAGGCCTCCCGGAAAAGCAGTCCCTCCTTCAGAGACCGGTCGCACCGCAGGCAGAATACCGGAGGGGCTTTCTGGATCATTGCAGCAGCTTTTATCGTTTTGCTGTTGGCTATAGCTGCGTGGTATCTCATGGGCACACAGCAGCAAGCCTCTCCCCCGGCAGCTGCATCAGAAACCCGCCAGGTGCAGGGCGAGGAGGAAACCCCCAGCCAGGACCAAACGCAAGGCGGGCAGCCGGAGCAACAGGATGACGCTGTTCAACAGCAGGCTCAAGGGGAAGCCGAAGCGGAACAAGAAGCTGCCGCTGATGCCGGGCAAGCTGCAAGTACAGGTCAAAAGGCAGCCGATCAAAGCGGGCAAACCGCTGACCCCGATGCAGCACCCCCGGTTGAAACCATTACCGTTTCGGCCGGCCAAACACTTTGGGGCCTTGCGGCCAGTGAATATGAAAACCCCTACCTGTGGCCGTGGATATATGATACCAACAAACCGAGCATAAATGACCCGGATATCATTTATGTGGGCCAGTCACTGGACATCCCGCAGCGTCGGGGACAGAATAACGAACTCAGTAATAACGATTCACTGCAGGTTGCGCTGGGTTATGTTGAAACATATCTCTGGTATAAAGAGAATAACCTCGAAAATGCACGGTTTTACCTTTATGCCGCAAAGAAGTATCATAACAGGGTATTTGAGTATACAGATGCAACCTTTGATGAAGACGACTTGAGATTTGCTAATCGTGCACAGTAAAAGTAATTTGCATTAACGCCTCTCAATCATCAGATTTATTTTAAATTTAAAACAGTCATACAAATTTCAGTAGGAGAATAATATGATCCGTCATGTTGTAATGTGGAAACTAAAAGAAGAAGCTGAAGGAGCCACCAAAGAGAAGAATGCCGAAAAAATGAAGCTTATTCTCGAAGGCCTCAAGGTTAACATTGATGAAATAAAAAGTGTTGAGGTTGGCATCAACATTACGGAAGATGATGAAGAAGCGGGATCGGCTTTTGACGTCGTTTTGATTTCTGACTTTGAGACAGAGCTTGACTATACCATGTACACCAGAAATGCCCATCACAAGAAAGCGATTGAATTTATCAATTCAGTAATTAAAGAAAGGCATTTCGTCGATTACAAGATGGATATTTAATAATTAAAAGTTAAGAATTAAAAATTCTATGCAGAAGTCTGTGTAAAACCTGCATTATTAATAGCATAGAGAAAATGCGAATACTTCTATTTCTTCATTTTTAATTATTCATTTTTAATTCTTTTAGCACTTTCTACCAGGGCTTTAAACAGTGCTCGTTGCCGGGGTATCTGGGGCATGTATTCCGGGTGCCACTGCACGCCGATCAAGAAAGGGTAATCGGGGTTTTCAATAGCCTGCGCTAAACCGGTATCTTCCCTTGCTACAATTTCAAGAGACTCTCCGATACGATCTACAGCCTGATGGTGCAGGGCATTTACCCAAAGCCCGGATGTGTTCAGTACGCCTTCCAGCCTGCTTCCGCTTTTAATTTCCACTTTCTTTTCGGGCCAGAT
>DATFJD010000488.1:0-8954 GCA_035269475.1 Halalkalibaculum sp. | reverse complement strand
TTACCTGGCAGGATTGATTGTACTAAGCATCTATCTGGGCAGAAACCAAAAAAACCAGGATGACTATTATGTGGGAGGGAGAAATATCTCCTGGTGGGCCATAGGTCTATCAACTATGGCAACCCAAACCTCTGCTATCAGCTTCATATCAGTCCCTGCATTTGTTGCCTTAAAAGAAGGCGGCGGCTTAACCTGGCTGCAGTACGAACTTGCCCTGCCGCTGGCTATGATAGCAGTAATGGTTTTTTTGATCCCCCTGTTCAGAGAGCTTGAGCTGATTAGCGTATATGAATACCTGGAACACCGATTCGGGCCATCCGCCCGATCCCTGGTAAGTGCCGTGTTTCTGCTCAGCCGGGGATTAGCTACCGGAGTCGTGGTGTATTCGAGCGGAATTGTTTTATCCGTGGCTTTAAGTATTCCCCTTTGGTCGACCATTTTACTGATTGGAGTGATCACTATCATATATGATACCATCGGTGGGATCTCCATGGTTATTTACTCGGATGTGATACAGATGGGCGTTCTGGTCGGAGGTATTATTGTATGCATACTCTTTACCGCAGATTACGTCGGCGGTATTACAGAAATGATTGCTTCATTTCCTGAACATCGCCTGACAGCTGCTGACTTCAGTACCGGTTTTGGGGATAGCAGCGAAGTTCCATTTTGGGGCTTTCTGTTTGGCGGTTTCTTTTTATATACGGCTTATTATGGCACGGACCAAAGTCAGGTGCAGCGCGAGCTTTCTTCAAAATCGGCAGCCGAGGTAAAAAAGTCACTGATACTAACAGGTTTCGCACGCTTTCCACTTACCCTCCTTTATATTCTAATGGGTATTGCTGCCCTGTCGGTGTACAACATCGCTCCTGATTTAGCTTCGGTGGTACCCGCTGACAATCCAGATTACTTAATTCCGGAATTTATAATGTACATTCTGCCAAGCGGAGTGCGTGCCCTGCTATTTGCAGCACTGCTGGCTGCTGCTATGTCTAGCCTCGACTCCGCGCTCAACTCTCTTTCGGCTGTAACCGTAAGAGACTTTCTGAACAAATGGAGGCCCGAAACCGCTCAAAATTTAAACGTAGGCAAGCTTGCAACAGTCTTCTGGGGCATTGTGGTTACCGGCTTCGCATTTATGGTAGGTAATATTTCCGACACGGTAATTGAAGCGATAAACAAGATAGGGTCAACATTTTACGGGCCCATCCTCGCCGCTTTCCTGGTTGGCATACTTTCTAAGAGGGTAAATACTAAAGGTGTAATTACAGGCATCATTGCCGGAGTTGGTTTCAATGCCTATCTCTGGCTGGCACATCCCGAGGTTTACTGGATGTGGTGGAACCTGATAGGATGTACTGTTACTTTTGTTATGGCTTACCTGTTCAGTTTCCTGCCGTTCGCGGAATCAGTAAAGCCTAAAGAGAAGTATTCACTCAGCATTTCACAAATCTTGCAACGAGAGAAAGGCTGGGGCGCATCCTACCTGATGCTTATTGGCTATTTTCTGCTTATTTTGGCGGTGGTATTGTGGCTGTAGTTCATTTTTGCAGAACAAACGATATCGGTATACTTTTTGCTACTGATACATATAAAATTATTAACCATTTAAATTTGTCATGCCTACATACGAGTACAAACGAAAAGACGGAACCACTTTTGAAATACGCCAGGGAATCAACGATGAAGCTTTAACAGAATGCCCGGAAACCGGCCAGCCTGTCAAACGTGTCATCACAGGAGGCGGGGGTGTGGTATATAAGGGTGACGGATGGTATGTTACCGATTATAAAAATACCGACCGAAAAGAAGCTGCCAAGAGAGAAAAAGAGCAACACAAGAACGGCAGTGCGGCCGCGTCAAAGAAAGAAGAAAATAAAACATCATCCAAAAACCCAAACGCCGCTAACTAAACTTCCGTACCGAACCTATAATTTACCAGCTGTGCCCGAGGAACCATCGAAAAACTATGAAGAGGCTCTTGAGCAATTCGTTCTGCTTTGGGGTGAAATGGCATCAGCCTGGGGCATCAACAAGACCATGGCGCAAATCCATGCGCTGCTGTATGCAGAGGCCGAACCGCTTGATACCGATGCCATCATGGAGCGTCTGGATATCAGCCGGGGCAACGCCAATATGAACCTGCGTAACCTGGTACAGTGGCAGCTGGCTCATAAAGTCCATTTTAAAGGACAGCGCAAAGACTTTTATACGGCCGAAAAAGACGTATGGAATATTGTTTCAACCATAGTCCGAGAGCGGCAGCAGCGTGAAGTCGCACCCATCAGGCAAAACCTCGAGGAGTGCCTGGAAGTTTTCGAAGCGGGGAGCAGCGAAAGTCCCAAGGAGAAAGAGTTCAAAGAACGAATAGAGAACTTTATCCGATTTCTTGAAATGTTTGAGCGCTTCACCGAAGCCATGCTGCCCTATATCAATAAGAAAAACCTGAAGTTCCTCAAACAGCTGGTCAAGATTGCCGAAATGAAAGAGTCGATCAAGGAAAGCATGACCAAATCATCAGAAAAACCCTCCGAAGATGAGCGCTAAAACCACCCGCCAGATCGGTAATGAAGGAGAAGAGCTTGCTGCATCCTACCTGGAATCGAAAGGGTATACCATCCTCGACCGAAACTATTATTTTGAACGGGCCGAGGTAGATATCGTTGCCTACGATGAAACCTGCATCGTCTTTGTTGAAGTAAAAAAACGTGCCACGGCTGATTACGGGAAACCGGAAGAGTTTATCACAGAATCGAAGATTGAGAATCTGTATAAAGCCGCAGAAGCCTGGATTTACGAGCGCAAGATGGATACCGCTCCGGCACGCTTCGATGTGGTTGCCATTACGCAGCAAAAAAACGAAGCGCCCGATATCAAGCATTATGAAAACGCCTTCAGCAAGCGGTAGTTTTTTATAGTTCATCATTTCTACTAAGATGAACCTTCTAAAAGCTTAATATGCTGAACCTGGCTGTTGTTCAAGGATTCCTTTTCAACAGTAGGCTTAAATGGTACTTTTGACGCCCAAAAGTACCATTTACAATGTGCCAAATCCTGCTCTATCCACGAGCCTAAAAGCCTCTCGAAGCGGAGGCAGTGTTTGGAGGGAGGCATTGTTTGGAGGGAGTTGCACTTCCGTGGAAGGGGCGCGAAACCTGTACTGCTTCCCGTGCTCTACTCCGGAAGCATATCTCATGCTTCACTTCCTAAGAATAATCAGCCGTTCTTTTAATTCCAGCCCGTCAAAATTGAAAGCCGATTGAATCCACTCTGCGGTCTCTTCGCGATAAAATATAACGTGCGTTTCATCCTGAGCGTAGTGCCAGTTTTCAAAATCAATTTCCTCTGAATATCTGAGCGTCATACAGTATAGGTGCCCGCCCGGCTTCAGCATCTCCCTGAGCAGGCGAAACTCCCGGGCCGGGTGATGAAAGTGCTCGACAACTTCACTGGATATAATAAAATCATAACTTTTTCTGAAAGCGGCCGGATTTCTCTCAAAAAAAGGATCATAGGTGGTGACCTCATACCCGGCATCCCGTAATAGCTTTGCCGCTACGGGTCCGGTGCCCGAACCGTAATCCAGTCCGGAATGCCCGGCGGCATAGTCGCTCATGACCTCTTCTACCAGGGGTGACACAAAGTTTTGATACCTTGGGTCTTCCACATCATTGTCATGCGTTTCATACCGGTACACCTCATCTTCCCGGTCTACATAAAACTCCGGATCCATGATAACAGCCCGGCAGTTGGAACACTCATAAAAGTCGCGTTCCCTTACCTTGCCAAAAGGGTGAGCACGGTTCCCACAAAGAGTACATGGTATGGTCGAATTCATAAAATTCAGATAGGTAGTTATTTAGTTCGTTATTCGTTTTCGGAAATTATTCTCTTCACCCTGCCAACCTGCCCGTCTTGCAATCGTACCTTGATGCCGTGCGGGTGTGTTGCGCTGTTTGTAAGAATATCCTGAACAGTACCCTCCGTCAAATCCCCGCTGCGCTGATCCTTTTTCAGCACAATAGCTACTTTCATACCGGGTTTAATATTGGACCTTCTGTTTCCTTCTGACATTATCGAATAATTATTTATCGTGATTATGAAGTGATAAGACTACATTTAAAAAATCATTGCCCGTTAAAGAGGTGATTCTAAAAAGAATTGTTTCTGAAATTAGTGTTTCCCTGCTTCCTAATTTCTTTGATTCTCCGCGGGCATTGCGATTATATAGAAAAAACCACTATTTTCGTCTGAAAGTTACCATTTAAAAGCGGCTATTAACAGGTTCATATATGAATTTTCAGATCTTCAATCCCTTACGGTGGCGCAAGTCATTCCTGATTATGATACTGGGGGGATTTGTATTCATCTGGTTCGCTTTTATAGACACCTACAGCCTGTGGACACGTTACGACCTCAGCCAGCGCAAGGATGACCTGAAGCAGAAGACCGAGCAGCTGGAAGCGGAAACGGCAAGGCTAAAACAGCAAATCAAGGACCTGAAGAATGACCCGGCTTTACTCGAACGCATTGCACGTGAAGAGTACGGCATGAAAAAAGAAGGAGAAACCATTTATAAAGTAAAGGTCAAAAAATAGAAGAAATCAGCCTTCCAGCGTATCCAAATTATACTTTCTTCATTGCCTGCGGTGTTATAGATTTGAATGATCGAAACCTTTACGGCTGCACCCGGTTCTCCTAACCACCCCTTGATGATAGCAATAGTCACATATATAAGGCCCGTTTTGTCAAAAGCCTTCTCTGCCTTTTTTATTTGGGCATTATTTGCTGCCGCAGGCTATGCCCAACAGAGCGGTATCCCGGATAGTTTGAGAACCGGACAGGCAGGGGGACAGGGCCAGGCGCAAGCCTCCCAGCCAAGTGCTCCCGAGCAGGAAGGCCAGGTTAATTTTCAGGCAACCGACTCACTTGTTTTTAATTTTAAAAAGAACCGAATTGCAACCCTGTATGGCTCAGCGAAGGTAAACCACCAGGCTGGAGAGCTTAGCTCAGGTAAAGTTGCTCTTAATCTCGACAGCAGCCTGGTAAGTGCAGCTACGCAGACGCCGCAAGACACCCTGTCTCAGCCGGTTCTGCTTAGAGATAGCGACCGCATAAGGAGCGAAAGGATCAGCTTTAACTACAAGACCGAAAAAGGCCGTTTCGAAGTAGCCAGGGTTGCTGTTGACCAGGGATACCTCACCGGGACTAAAGTAAAAAATCAAAGCAAGCATGTGGTGTTTCTGGAAGACGCCATCTACTCGACCTGTAATCTCGACCATCCCCACTACTATATCAAAGCCGATCGCATGAAAGTGGTGAATCAGGAGAAGGTCTTTTTTACCAACGCCCGGCTATACATCCTTGACATACCCTACCCGATTGTTTTTCCCTTCGGCTATCTTCCCGGTAAAATCGACCAAAAGCAGTCAGGCCTGCTGCAGCCGACCTATGTTTCCCAGAACCAGGCCACGCGCGGTATCGGCGTTCAGAATTTGGGCTGGTTTCAGTATTTTAATGATTACCTGGTCGGTCAGGCCTCGGTCGATATTTTTACCAGCGGTACCTTCTTTCTGGATGGCAGCACCCGTTACAGCAACCGCAATAATTATAACGGAAGCATCCAGGTAGGCTATTCCAGGGAACGCGGGCTGGAACCTACCGATCCCAATTTTACCATAAACACACAGAAGCGAATTAGTGTATCCCATAACCAGGATTTTTCTCCCTATGCGAATATGTCGGCCAATATTAACCTGAGAACGGCCGACTTTAACAGGCGCAACTCCTTTGATATTGATGAACGTGCCGAAGTGAGTACCAGTTCGAGTATAAGCTACCGGTACCGCCACCCTGAGAACATTTATAATTTCAGTGTTTCGGCCCGCCAGAATCAAAATTTCAACAACAACACCACCCGGCTTTCCGGGCCTGATGCCAATTTCAGCCTGAAACAGTTTTCCCCTTTTTCAAGTGACCGGCCCGGTTCAGAACAAGCGGCCTGGTATGAAAATATCTCAATCCGATACCAGAACAGTTTTCAGTCAGATTTCAGCTACCAGCCTATTGCCGCAGATTCAGCCCAAATCAACTGGTTTGAAGCCCTGCTCGATCCGAGCAAGTATAGAGAAGCAACCGGAGACAACGACCACTACAAATACGGCTTTCGCCAGCAGGCCGATATTAGTTTTGGCAACCTTCTGCCCAGCCGGTTTGTCAATTTAAGTGCCAGCGGTGATTATACAGAGTACTGGTACCCCACTTCCATTCGCAAAAGCTTTAATGATGAAACCAATCAGGTTGAAACGAGACAGGTTCGGGGTTTTGAAGCCGCCCGCGAATTTTCAGCCGGCCTTAGTATGTCAACTACAGTCTATGGTATCGTAAACAGCAAGATTGGCAATATTGAGGGTTTCCGCCATACCTTTAGGCCGTCTCTTTCATTCAGTTATAGTCCGGACTTCGGAAGTGATTTCTGGGGATACTACAGGGATGTTCAAACAGATTCATTGGGAAATACACGAACCTATTCCATCTTTGAAAACGAGGTATTTACCGGGCCTCGGCGCGGCGAACAGCGGGTGTTATCGCTGAATATCAGCAATGTCTTTGAAGCCAAACAGGTACGCAGGGATTCAACCGGTGAAAAGAAAGAAAACATTTTACGCCTGATCGACCAGCTTGATTTCAACACCAGTTACAATTTTGCCGCTGACAGCCTCAATCTCAGTGACCTGAATGCCTCATTCTCTTCACGCATAATTCAGGGGATAAATATCAGGGCAAATGCACAGTTCAACTTTTACGAAAGGGATTCTCTGGGTACAAAAATCGATGATTTCCTGATAACAGATTCCAGGCAGCTGGCGGAGATGACCAACTTCAGCGTAAGCGCCAGCTATAACTTCAACTCACAGGGTGGTACCCGCGTAAACGATAACTATTATTTTCCGGCCAATTACGATCCCTACGACCAATCTATATTCCACGAAATGGATTCCAATTTCAACAGCCGGCCGGTACAAAATACCAGTTCTCCCTTTTCCGTCTCCTTTAATTTCAGGTACAGCTGGAGATTGAATACGAGGCCGGATGGTGAAAATACCAAGTCAGCAACCCTTAACGCCAGGAATATTCGTTTTCAATTGACACCTAAGTGGAGTTTCCAAACCCAGCTGGGTTATGACTTTATTGAAAAAGAATTGACGCCTTCGCAGTTTTCATTGAGCCGGAGCCTGCATATGTGGAATCTCAGCTTCCAGATGAGCCCCTTCGGAGATTTTCAATATTATGCCTTTGCACTCCGGCTCAACAGTGCCCAGATACAAAGTATATTCCAGAAGCTGCCGCTGCTAAATAACCTGGAGCGTTCGTCCAGTCCTTCGGGAAGAAGGCCGCCGGGTTTTTAGGGTGATTTCATTAATAGGTTTACAATTTCCGGTTCTCCAGGTAGCGAACTACATATTTGCCCAGCACATCAAATTCAAGATTGACGGTATCCCCTTCTTCCTTGTCATGAAGATTAGTATGCTCAAAGGTGTAAGGAATAATGGCCACTTTGAATTCATTGTCCTCCTCGGAAGCAACCGTAAGGCTGATGCCGTCTATGGCAATGCTTCCGCGTCCCACAATCAGGTCTTTATTGGTTTCCGGATACTCAATACTGAAAAGCCAGTCAGTTCCCTCTTTTTCTATGTTTACTATTTTTCCGGTTGCATCGACATGTCCCTGAACAATGTGCCCGTCAAGCAGCTGGTCGGTCCGCATGGAGCGCTCAAGGTTTACTGGGTCACCTTCAACCACATCACCCATGGTGGTCTTCCTTAATGTCTCTTCGACGCTCTGTACGGTAAATGTGCCGGTTTTGCAGGCGGTTACGGTGTGGCACACCCCGTTGATACTGATGCTTTGGTCAATATCCAGTTCGGAGGCAAGATCGCAGGCGATAGTGAACTCTTTTCCTCCATCTAAATCCCTGATGGATTCTACTTCCCCTACCTCTTTTATAATTCCGGTAAACATCTTTTATCGCTATTGGTTAACATTTAATCAACATGTCTAAAGGGACAGTCCCTAATCACTTTTTGTTTAAAGATAACCGGTAAACAGCATGTCATCATCTACCGGTTCCCAGTTCGTATCTCTTAAGGTAAGAATTTCCTTCATACGCTTAATACCCATCCCCATCACCGATCGTGTACCGCCCCCAAGCATTTTAGGTGCAATGAAGCATGCAACTTTGTCTACCAGCCGATCACGCAACAGTGCTGATGCCAGATTCTGTCCTGCCTCTACCAGAATCGATGTCATTTGATGCTCTGAAGCTAGCTTTTTCAGGCCTTCATTCAGATCGGTATGGCCGTCTTTTTCCGGGACCAACAAAGTAGAACCACGGAAATAATCCGACTGTAGCATACTCAGCATAGGATCGGCTTCGCTTTCGAATTTCTCCTTATTATGGGTGAGAATAACTGTCTTCTCTTCGTATTGGTCTGTAAACAGGTTGAGATCTTTGGGTAGTTCCAGCTTCCCGTCAATGACAACGCGCCTGGGCTGGCGCCCTTCTACGTGCCGTACCGTGAGGCGGGGGTTGTCAAGCAAGGCGGTATTTCGCCCGACCATTACGGCATCATACCGGCTGCGCCATTCGTGAACCCTCTCCCGGGATGCTTCGCCGGTTATCCATTCCGAACTGCCATCCGGAGCGGCAATATAACCGTCCAGTGTCTGTGCGATTTTAAGGGTAACAAAAGGGCGGTTATAACTTTCGTAGTGAAGGAAAAACTCGTTCAGTTGCTCAGCCTCTGCTTTCATCAGGCCGACATCCACCCGGATGTCATTTGCCCTTAGTTTCTTAATCCCTTTGCCGTTAACTTTTTCCGTGGGGTCCTGCATCGCAACCACAACCCTCCGGATAGGCAGGCCGGCTAACATGTCAGCACAGGGCGGGGTTT
>DATFJD010000487.1:0-3106 GCA_035269475.1 Halalkalibaculum sp. | reverse complement strand
GCATCAAAGATATCTTCTTCATTGGGCTTGGAAAAGTAATCCCCGTCCGAACCGTAGGCACCGCGATGGGATTTGGCAGTAAGGCACTGCGCCTCTGAATCAAGATAGTAGTACCCTTCCTGCTCATCCACTACTTTTTGCATCATATAAGCTGTAGCACCGCCCGGAACATCTTCATCCACAAATAGGATGCGATTCGTTTTTTTCAGGGATTCAAGTATATCCCTGTTGCGGTCGAAAGGAAGCAGGGTGCGAACGTCAATCAGTTCGGCAGAAATGCCCACTTCTTCCAGCTGTGGAAGAACATCCTCACAGATATTACAGGTAGAACCGTAAGAAACAATGGTTATGTCCTTACCTTCAGAAACCACTTTGGGAATGCCCAGCGGTACCGTAAACTCTCCAAGATTCTCAGGTTTGTCTTCTTTAAGCCTGTAGGCGTTCAGCGGCTCAATAATCAGTGCAGGGTCATCACCCTGAAGCAGGGTATTGTACATACCGGCTGCTTCGGTGAGATTTCTGGGAACGCAAACGTGAATACCGCGCAGGCCGTTGACTATCATTCCCATCGGAGATCCGGTATGCCAGATGCCCTCGAGCCTGTGGCCACGGGTTCGAACAATGACCGGCGCTTTTTGCCCGCCGACGCTCCGGTATCGCAGCGTTGCCAGATCGTCGCTCAGCCCCTGAAAACAATATAGCAGGTAGTCAAGATACTGTATTTCGGCTATGGGACGCAGGCCTCTCAGTGCCATACCGATTCCCTGCCCAAGGATTGTAGCCTCACGGATGCCGGTGTCGCTAACCCTGATTTCCCCATACTTATCCTGCATGTTTTCAAGCCCTTTATTCACATCGCCCAGCTTCCCGGTGTCTTCACCGAAGACCAGCGTCTGCGGGTATTTGTCAAAGATCTTGTCAAAATTATCTCGCAGAACCACGCGGCCGTCCACCTGCTTGGCATCGTCACTGTATACGGGTTCCACCTCCTCTACTTTTAAAGGTGAGTCTTCCGTCTCGGAATATAGGTGGGAGTCATAGCGCTGCCGGTTGGCTTCCATATTTTCATTCAGCCATTCAACCAGCTTTTCTTTTGCCTCACTCTGCTTGCCGCGAACTGCCCGGAGAGCCTGTTTTGCCGCCGATATAATATCTTTTCTCAGGGGCACCATCGGGGCATTCATTTGCTTCTCAATTTCTTTGATCTCTTCACTTTTGCCGCTTGCCGATGCCAGTTTATCCAGAAGGTCAGCGACCCGGTTCAGTTCCTCTTTCATCTCACCGGTAAAGGCCTTCCAGGCTGCCTGCTTTTCACTTTTTACTTTATCTTTGGCTTCTTTCTCAATTTTATTGAGCTCTTCTTCAGAAGCAATGCCTTCCTCCAGTATCCATTCTCGGATGCGGTTATTGCAGCAATACTCTTCTTCCCATTCCAGGCGCTCATCACTCTTATAACGCTCGTGAGAACCTGAGGTAGAGTGGCCCTGCGGCTGCGTGACTTCCTTGACATGCACCAGCACCGGTATGTGCTCTTCCCGCGCTATCTTTGCAGCCTTTTCATAAGTTTCAAGCAGGGCAGGATAGTCCCAGGCTTTTACGGTAAGTATTTCCCAGCCTTCCTGCTCTTCGGTACGTTGAAATCCTTCAAGTACCTTGGAAATGCTTTCTTTGGTGGTCTGGTATTTTCTTGGAACTGATATGCCGTAACCGTCGTCCCATACCGACATGACCATTGGCACCTGCATAACGCCGGCAGCATTAATTGTCTCCCAGAATATTCCTTCAGAAGTACTGGCATCGCCGATGGTTCCCCATGCAATTTCATTGCCATTTTCTGAAAATTTATCGAATTCTTCATTTTCTTTCAGCCCTTCATGGTTTCGGTAAACCTTCGAGGCTTGCGCAAGGCCCAGCAATCTGGCCATTTGGCCAGCTGTAGGCGACATATCGGGAGAGGTGTTTTTCATCTTTGTCAGATCCTTCCATTTCCCCTTTTCATCAAGGCTTCGGGTGCTAAAGTGGGCATTCATCTGACGTCCCCCTGAATGAGGGTCGGCCTCTATATTGGCATGGGCATAGAGTTGGGCAAAAAACTGCTGCACTGTAACCTGCCCTATGGCCATCATAAAGGTCTGATCACGATAATAACCCGATCTAAAGTCGCCTTCCTTGAAATATTTGGCCATGGCTATTTGGGGGATCTCTTTTCCGTCTCCAAATATTCCAAACTTCGCCTTCCCGGTCAGCGTCTCTTTCCTTCCCAGGTAAGAAGCTTCCCTGCTGGTCACAGCAAGCTTATAGTCGTCTAATATTTCCTGCTTCTTTTTTTTAGAGTACTTCTTTTTAGAAGCTGACGATTTCGATGTGCTTTTATTCTTTGTTTTTGTACTTGCCATGGTATCAGTTTAATTCGGTTCGACCGCCATTCCGGCAGTTTTAAAAACAGTAGAGAGATCGGGATAAATCCAGATCAGAATGATAAGGGCTTCTGCCTTTTTTTACAAAAATGCCTTGCTAAGAAAATGTCGTACACCTAGAGCCGGCAGAACATTTTAAACCTTGCAAAAGGTGTACTACACTTATACAAATTCCTATTCCATAAATCCGCCTTTGGTCATTTTGATAGGATCCAGCGCCTTGTCCAATTCTTCATCGGAAAGATCCGTCATCTCCCTGGCTACTTCTTTAACCGGCCTGTTATCCTTAAAGGCTTTTTTGGCAATTTTCGCAGCCTGGTCATAGCCAATCAGCGGATTAAGCGCCGTGACCAGCACCGGGTTTCTTCCCACCATATCCTCAATACGCTCTTTATTGGCAGAAAGCAGCTTCACGGAACGGTCGGCCAGGTTGCGCGCCGCATTTGCAAGAATATCTATGGATTCCAACAAATTGTGAGCTACCACGGGCAGCATCACATTCAATTCAAAATTTCCCGACTGCCCGGCTACCGTTATAGTTGAATCATTGCCTATAACCTGCGCACAGACCATAGTCAGGGACTCCTCAATAACCGGGTTCACCTTTCCGGGCATGATGGAAGAGCCCGGCTGAAGTGCCTTTAACTGAAGTTCTCCAATCCCGCTGTTGGGGCCTGAATTCATCCATC
>DATFJD010000486.1:0-3760 GCA_035269475.1 Halalkalibaculum sp. | reverse complement strand
AAAACAAATAAAAATTTCTTCACGTCAATAAAATGTTGAAACACGATTGAGCTTAATATTAAAATGATTAGATAATTACTGAGTCAGCTCTTGAACGTATGAGTCGGACGATTTCTTTTGCGGTTTTTCAGATATTCTTTTTCCGAACCTTCGATCCCGTTTCTGATAAGCCCTGATTGCTTCATAAAGCTCATTTCTTCGGAAGTCAGGCCAGTAAGTCTCCGTAATATAAAGTTCGGAATAGGCCAGCTGCCATAAAAGAAAGTTGCTTATTCGGTATTCCCCGCTGGTTCGAATAATCAAATCAGGATCCGGGATTTCAGCCGTAGAAAGGTGAGCGCTAATAAGTTGATCGTCAATATCTTCAGGATCCAGTTCATTTCGCCTGACCTGTTCTGCAATTTTCTTGAATGCTTCGGTTATATCCCATCGGCCCGAATAACTCAGGGCCAGGCACAAGTGCAGGCGATCATTTTCTTTGGTCAACTCAGCGGCTTCAGTCAGCTCCTGACGGCAAGCGTCAGGAAAACGATCAATCTGGCCGATCGTTGCCAGCTTAATATTGTTCTCGTTCAAATTCTCCGCTTCCTTTCTTAAAGATCGCACAAGAAGGCGCATCAGAGCATTCACTTCCTTCTTGGGCCTACCCCAGTTTTCGGTAGAAAAGGCATAGAGCGTAAGATACTTCACTCCCAGTTGGGCACACGCTTCAGTGATGTCTCTCACCGAGTCAACACCTGCCTTATGGCCGAAAGCACGCATATTTCCCCTGCGCTGAGCCCATCTCCCGTTACCATCCATGATGATGGCAATATGCTCGGGAAGTTCACCCATTCCGCTGAGGTCAGCCTGTTTATCTATGTCAGCGCTGCCCTGTTCTTTATTTGTAAGTGATATGTTCTTCAAGCGATTATAATACTTTTATTTAAGCCCTCTATATTAGAGCTTTATAGCCGTCATTTCAAGCTCAAAGATACTATATTTTTCCGACTTTACGGATTATCGACAACATTTCCAGAAGTGCCAACGCTGCTTCGGCTCCTTTATTACCCGAGCTCTCGCTTTCGCCCGCTCTCTCACTGGCCTGAGCAACATTATCCGTGGTAAGGACCCCGAAAGAGACCGGTTTCCCGGTTTCCATATTGAGCTGAAGCACACCATTATTCACCGCTTCACACACATAGTCGAAATGCGGGGTATCTCCCCGGATTACAGCCCCCAGGGCAATCACTCCATCCGTTTTATCAATCAGTTTTTTGGCTGTCAGTGGAATTTCATAGGCCCCCGGACACTGAACCACTATAAGCTGATCATCTGAGTACCCTTTGTTTTTAAGCACCTCCAGCGCACCTTCAAGCAGCTTGTCGGTTATAAATGAATTCCACTTTGCAACGACGATTCCAATCATGCCGTCATGATGTTCGCTCTCGTCTCCTTTAATTTTTTCCACACTCATATTATGACACCAGCATCTGCTTCCTTTGATTGATCATTCTCTTCATCCTGTTCACTTTTTCCGTGCTGATTGTTACCACACCGAAATATTTCTGATAATCCTGACTCTGCCCGTGGAAATCACTGCCGCCGGTCGACAGCAAATTATGCTTATCGGCAAAGGCCTCCATCTTTTTCTGCAACTCATAATTATGGCTGGGATGCACAACTTCAATACCGTCTACTCCTGCCTCTACCAGTTCTTCCAGCTCCTGCTCCGAATACATTTGCCCGGGATGGGCAATAATCGTTGCGCCACCCGCAGCTTTAACGGTTTCAATTACTTCATGATGGGCAAAATAATCGCTGGGTATTACGCCCAGCTGCTGATTGCTTAAGTATCGAATAAATGCCTCCTTAAATGAAGCCACGTAACCCTTGTTGATTAATACGGAAGCGATATGCGGTCGGCCGATATTACTTCCATTAGCCTCGGCCCTGACTTCGTCAATGTCCAGATCCAGGCCTTCCCGGGAAAGCTTATCCAATATCCATTTCCCCCGGTCGACTCTCGCTTTTCTATGCTCCATCATCAGCTTTAGAAAATCAGCGTTGACAGTATCAAAGCCGTATGCAAGAAGATGGGCTTCCCGCTCTCCATAAGATGCGGTAATTTCAGTACCGGGGATTACCTCAATTTCCAGCTCATCGGCAGCAGCTATTGCTTCTTCCAACCCGGCAATGCTGTCATGGTCGGTAATAGAAATCACGTCCAGTTTTTGCTCGGCTGCCAGTTTTACGATTTCCGCAGGAGTGGAATTGCCATCAGATGCGGTAGTATGTATATGTAAATCAGCTTTTCCCAAATTACTTGATAGCTAATATATCCCGGTAACGATTCTTGTTATTGATGACTTTAAGAGCTTCATCAATTGCCGGGTCCCACTTTAATGACGCTTTTATTCTTCCCGAATTACCTTCAAAACGGGATATTACTTCCAGATAAAGAGCACGCTTAAGTTCACTGTTCTGATTTTCAAAATCCTGTTTTTTCTTCTTTTCGATGGCTTGGTCTATGGCGTCGATATGCCCTTTAACATCCGTACTGGCTACCTGTTCTCCCAGGCGCTTCTCTACGCCGGTAAGGTATCGCTCCGATTCTGTTTCGTAGCTGAAGTTTTTGTTCTCCAGGTAGCTCCTGAATGCAGCAAACATTTCATCGGATATAGCGTCAGCATCAAAGGTATCTCTCTCCGAAGCCATCTGGTTGGCAAAGAAGAAAAAATGGCTCCCTTTCATAAGCTCCGTTTCAAGCAAACTCGGCACCGGACTTTTAACTTCAACATCCGGCGCTATACCTTCTCCATCATAGACGGTACGCCCGTTCCTGGTTTTAAAGGAATTTCTCAGGGAATCGGGCTTAATCACCGCAGAATTTTCATCATCGTGGGTATATGTAATTGATTGTATGCTTCTTCCGCTCGGTATAAAATAACGAGAGGTTGTTATTTTAAGGGCCGTATTGTAAGATAGGGGCTGAACGATTTGAACCAGTCCCTTTCCAAAGCTCTGCTCCCCAACGATGACGGCACGGTCCAGATCCTGCAAAGCACCGGCAACGATTTCTGAAGCACTTGCACTTCCTTCATTTTGCAGTACAACCAGGGGCGTGGAGCTTAACAGTGCAGGCTCTTCAGTGCGAAAAGTACTGTTATGCTGACTCAGCCTTCCCCGGGTTTCCACGACCTTGAGGCCCGGATCCACAAATTTATCCACAGTTTTGACCGCCTCGTCCAGAAGTCCGCCTGGATTGTTTCTAAGATCGAGCACTAAACCATTCAGGCTTCCCTCTTTCTGGAAGTTTTCAATAGCTTTCCTGATCTCATCGGCCGTGTTCTGTGAAAAGCGGCTTAGACTGATATAGCCGATATCTTTCTCGGGGCCGATTAAGTCGGAGTGTGCTATGTTTTTGACTTCAATGCGTTCCCTATTAAGTTCAAAAACCAAGTCTTCTTCAATGCCATACCGCTCAATAGTCAGGGTCAGGGATGTGCCGGGTTCGCCCATCGTCAGGTTCTGCACCTCTTCTGGCGTTAATGAGGCAACGTCAACATTATTCACCTGTTTGATAATGTCGCCGGCCCGGATACCTTTCTGCTGTGCAGGATACCCATCCATAGGTGCTATAACTACGATTTTATCGCCGCGCATCCCCACATCCAGTCCTACGCCGGCATAACTGCCGCGGGTGATGATTTCTATATCTTGGTTTTGCGACTCATCAATGAATACCGTATAAGGGTCAAGAGACTCCAGCATGGAATTT
>DATFJD010000485.1:0-6590 GCA_035269475.1 Halalkalibaculum sp. | reverse complement strand
AAACTGCTTGGCTACCCCGCCGTAGTGCTTGGCCATCACCGTGGTGATCGCCGCCGTCAGGGTCGTCTTGCCGTGGTCTACGTGACCTATCGTTCCTATGTTTACATGTGGCTTGTTCCGCTGAAATGTCTCTTTTGCCATGAGTAAATAATTTACAGTTAGTTGTTTAAATCACTTTATATATGTTCGCTCAACCCTTGAGCCGTTAGTCGGATTTTCCGCCGGCCGGCGGATGCCTTCGGCAGAACCGGCAACATCACCAGCACCAAGAAAATCCTGTCACAACTCGTTATCGAGCCGTTAGTCGGATTTGAACCGACGACCCCTTCCTTACCATGGAAGTGCTCTACCCCTGAGCTATAACGGCTTATAAGAGCGATTCGTAAAGGGACGAGCGGGCGACCAGAGTCGAACTGGCAACATTCACCTTGGAAGGGTGACACTCTACCAATTGAGTTACGCCCGCTTGAGCTAAATCACAAAAATCAAAACTCAAATTACAAAACCATTATTGAAATTTGCTGCTTGGTATTTGTCATTTAGCCTGTGTGGGGGGAGAAGGATTCGAACCTACGAAGGCTTACGCCAACAGATTTACAGTCTGCCCCAGTTGGCCACTTTGGTATCCCCCCAAATCTCAAACAATAAGTCAAAAAGTTCAGAAAATAATTACGGAATTATTTCATTCAAATCCATTTAACTGGCGGGCACTGAATGTCTGGTGTCATTCGAAATTACCACCCGGCCTGTTAATTTTCCCGACATGAGCCAGCGGCCGGATTTGAACCGACGACCGGCTGTTTACAAGACAGCTGCTCTACCCCTGAGCTACGCTGGCTTATGTCGGGACTCTACTGCCTCATCCTCCGGCATGTCGAGTATTTCATTCGGCTTGATTACCGGCATTTTGTGGCTGTCCGCACAGCTTCAAATAGCCTAAAGCCGAAAGACTGGAAAGCTAAGCACAGTTTTGATTTTTGTCAACATACAAATCCAGGAAAAATTCCAGCTTTCCCTAATCAAGTGTCCTCACTGTTTATCACATTTTTATTGCGATAACGGGACATCAGAAGCTTTATGATGATCAATCCGATAATAATTGCCAGAATTATACGCCCGTAGATTGAAAGATAATTCCCGATGATCTGCCAATTTTCGTGCACGACCCAGCCGAAGCCGAGCAAAATTCCATTCCATAACAGCGAACTGATTGTAGAGCTGATCACGGTGCCCGGAATTGCCGTGTGGCTGATTCCCGCAGTCAGTGAAATCACCGACCTGGTGCCGGCAAGAAAGCGGTTGGCCATCACCACGCCGAGCCCCCACTTGCCCATCCATTTGCGAACTTTTTTCATATACTTCAGGGGGATAAATTTCATCAGCCAGAACCGCTCTTTTTGCTTTTCAATCTGCACGCCCCAGTGGCTGCCCAGCCAGTACATTGTCATAAACCCTATCACGGATGCCACGGTGGTTAGAACATACACCGGCAACAAGCCGATAACCGACTCCGCCGCCAGGTAGCCTCCGAACGCCACAAGTACATCTCCGGGAACCGGTGGTATAATATTCTCGAAATACGCCACCAGGAAAAAAACCACATAGATACTGATAGGCGGAAGTGCCTGAATCCATTGAATAAGTTCTTGAGTAAACTGTTCCAGCATCAGGTACTCTTTGTAATTAGTACAGCGGCCCGAGCAGATATTCCCTGCTCGCCGCCTTCGAAACCCAGCTTCTCGGATGTCGTAGCTTTTACACTCACCCTATCCGGTTCAACAGCCAGGTCTTCGGCAATATTTGTTCTTATTTCAGCTATGTAAGGAGCAAGCCTCGGCTGCTGGGCTACAATGACGGAGTCAATATTCACCAAACCAAAGCCTTTCTCTTTAATAAGTCCGTAAACTTTTTTCAACAGCAACCGGCTGTCGGCATTTTTAAATGCCTCGTCCGTATCAGGAAAATGCTTGCCGATATCGCCCAGTGCAAGCGCACCCAGCAAGGCGTCACTTATGGCATGCAGCAATACATCGGCATCCGAATGGCCGTCAAGCCCGAGCTTGTGCGGAATAGTCACCCCTCCGAGTGTAAGGTCTCTTCCCTCAACCAGCCGGTGCACGTCGTAACCATAGCCTATTCGAAAATCGTTCTCCATTCCTTATGTATCTGTATCTAGTAATAGTTTCGCAAGTTTCAAATCAAGCGGATAAGTAATTTTGAAATTAGAGCGGTCTCCCTCAACCATTTTCACCGGATAACCAAGGCGTTCAACGAGAGAAGCATCATCGGTTCCGATGAAATTCTCCTCGAATGCCCTTTGATACGCTTCCTGCATGATCTCCTTTTTAAACACCTGCGGAGTCTGTGCCTGCCATAGAAAGCTTCGGGACGGCGTCTTCAAAATTATTCTGTCTTTATCAATCTGCTTGATGGTGTCTTTAGCAGGTACGCCCAATACCGAAGCGCCGGTCTCCATGGCCGCCTTGCAGCAGCTCTCTATGTGCTCCGGCTTCACAAAAGGCCTCACCGCATCATGTACGATGACAAGATGCTCATCATCCACAAATTTCAGGGTATTGAATATGGAGTGCTGCCGCTCCGCACCTCCCTCGATAACGTTGAATGAAATCGTTTCCGGCAAAACCTGCTGCAGTACTTCCTCTGCCCTGCTGATATACTGCAGAGAAGTTGCCACGATAACCTGCCTGAGATTCTCCAGACCAAGAAATCTCAGCAGGGTATGTTCAAGAATAGTTTTCCCGCTTATCTCCAGGTACGGCTTCGGTGTCTCCCTGTTCAGGCGACTCCCTGATCCGGCAGCGGGTATGATAAGTGTAGCCTTGGTCAACACACTATATAATAATCATGGCATCTCCGAAGGCGAAGAAACGGTAGTCATTCTCATTCGCTTCTTCATAAGCTTCCATCAGAAAATCATATCCGGCAAAAGCCGCGCCCAGCATAAGCATGGTCGACTCCGGACGATGGAAATTGGTAATCACCGATTCGGTTATTTTAAAGTCGTAAGGCGGAAAGATAAACTTGTCAGTCCATCCCGTACCGGGCTTGGAAATGCCACTTGCTGTTATGCTGGTTTCTATGGTACGTACTGCAGTAGTACCGCATCCAACCACTTTCTTGTCCTTGCTTTTCAGGGCTTCGTTGATCTTCGCAGAAGTTTCATCTGAAATGTAGTAGTTCTCGGAATCCATCCTGTGCTTGGTCAGGTCTTCCACTTCAACCGGACGAAACGTTCCCCAACCAATGTGCAGGGTGATGGGCAGCAGTTCGACGCCTTTGTCTTCCAGTTTTTTGACCAGTTCTGGTGTGAAGTGCATGGCCGCAAATGGTGCTGCAACGGCCCCGCGCTCTTTGGCAAAAATGGTCTGGTACCGCTCCTTGTCCTCTTCAACGGGATCTCTTTCGATATAAGGAGGCAAGGGCATCTCCCCGATCTCGTCGAGACGGGCGTAAAGCTCTTCATTGGTACCCTCGAAAAGAAAGCGCATGGTTCTGCCGCGCGAAGTGGTATTGTCGATGACTTCGGCCATCAGGTCTTCCCCGAAATACAGCTTATTGCCTATGCGAATTTTACGCGCCGGCTCCACGAGTACATCCCACAACATGTTTTCCGGCATAAGTTCCCTGAGCAGAAACACTTCGATATCGGCATCCGTCTTCTCCTTCTTTCCTTTCAGACGGGCAGGAAAAACTTTGGTATTATTATATACCAAAACATCTCCCTCATTAAAATATTTATGTATGTCAGAAAATTTTTCGTGCTTAATAGATTTGTCACTTCTGTCGAGCACCATCAGTTTGGCGGCGTCCCTTGGCTCGACCGGTTCTTCAGGAACATTATAGTCTTCTGTCTCAAATTTAAAATCAGTTAATTTCATTATCGAAGCGCGGGCTTTTTATTTAATTGGTTATACCATTATCTTGTAAAAATACAAAGCCTGTAAATATACTCTATTTTATTCCGCAGGACAAGTTCCCAAATTTGACTTCAAGAAGCGAGCTATAGCGGTTGAATGGGCGATCTCGTCACGAAGGGATTTAGTTTGGAGAAAACTGTTGAATCGCCATGCAATTCCGGGGTTCTGCCAAAGGCCTTCCCCGGGATGAATTTCTCTGCCCCCGCCTGTTTTGGAACTTTATTGTGGCGGTACACTTTATTATACTTTCTTAGTTTATAATGCGTTATATTTGTTCCTGATACCATGAATTTTTGATACACGCTATGAAAAAAGTCAGCCAAATTTCTACCCTAGTAATTCTTTTCATTTTAGTCAGTTCTACAGGTTTTGCCCAGCTGCGTGAAAACCTTAACAGCTCTTCGGATTATCTTGGCAGTATCGTCAAAGAGCGGACCGCCGAGCCCGGCAATCTTGGCAACCTGTTCAACATGACCATGGACCATTCCTACTCCATGACATTTGGCAGTGTAGGCGGGCAGTATCAGAACATCAACGCCTATACCAATACCATGCACTTTTTCTTTTCAGATAAAATGACCGGCCGTGTAGACCTGTCGGTGCTTCACTCCCCTTTCGGCAACAGTTATCTGAATGGAAATGGGAATGAAGGCGCAGGAGTAGACTTCGTTATAAGGAATGCTGAATTAAACTACCAGCTCAGCGAGAGAAGCAACATAAGTATCAGCTTTCAGCAAGTGCCGGCCTACAGTAGATACGGATATTACAATAACCGGTATAATCCCTTCTATAACTCATTTCATGATTCAAATTATTGACGGAACTTCCATTAATTAATGGCCAAAAAGAAAGACTCGAACACATTTGCTCTAAACGCTGTCATTGGATTTTTAAGTTTACTGCTCTTTCTGTTGATTTTCGGACTATTCACCCGGGTCGTGTATCCCCGCATTCAGAATGAGCGCGCCGAAGAGCAGCCCCAGCTTATTGGTGACATCATTCAGCTTGAAGTTTTGAACGGCTGCGGTGTTTCCGGGCTGGCAAACCAGTTTACATCGGCACTTCGAAAGAATGGATTTGATGTGGTAGAAACAGGCAACTTCGATAATTTCGATATGCAGGAAACTATTATTATTTCTCGTACCTATAATACAGACAATGCCGAGCGGGTAGCCGAAGCACTTGGCATAGATTCCCGGAACATCCTGGTTGAAGCCTCAGATGATTTCTACCTGGACGCAACCATTGTAATCGGTTCTGATTATAACTCACTCAACCTTAATTAACTCATATATGCCCCAAAAAGCTCAAAAGCCTGACCAACAATTCAAAAGCATCAATGAAAACAAAACGGCAGATTCACAAAAACTTATTGAGGCCATATCTGAAGGCCTGCTGGATAAGAAAGCCGAAGATATTACCATACTGGACGTGCATGAATTGACCACGCTTGCCGATAAATTTGTCATTTGCCATGCGGCAACCGATGTACAGATCAAGGCCATTGCAGACAGTGTTGTCAAGCAAACCAATGAGCAGCTGGGTGAAAAACCATGGAAAGAAGAGGGGCGCGACAGCAGGCGGTGGGTTATCCTGGATTATGTAAACGTAGTCGTACACATTTTCAAAAAGGAACTGCGCGAATATTACGCGCTGGAAAAAATGTGGAATGATGCAGAAGTTATCAAAGTAAAGGACATTAAAGCAGCTCAATGAGATCTATCCTACTTCTTTTAATCACAACTCTAATAGCATCTGCCTGCGCATCCTCAGAAAAAAACAGTAACAGGGAAGCAGATATTGAGAACCTGGTTAGTTTGAATCCCCCCGGTGACCGGGAACAGGAAGAGTCAACCATCTACATTGACTCCGTTGAAACCATCACCTACGAAAACAGCCGTGCCTTATTGATCTCCGGCAGTTTCCCGGATGCCTGCACCCATTTATCGGCAGCCTCGGATACGCTGATCGACGGGTCGCTGCATATAACCCTGGAGGCCTGGAGGGAATCCGACCGGATGTGCGCCCAGGTACTGACCTCCTATTCATATATATATTCCGATATTCCGGTCGACGTGCTCTCTGAGATTTCTAGCGTCACGATTAACGACCGCTCATATCCAATCAATAGATAGCATGGATTATCGCGTTCTCATTACAGAACCCATCGTTGAATCGGTCATTCAGAGACTGGAAGAACACTTCAGTGTGGATGTAGGCCGGCGGGGTGACTTTAATGACGAAGAACAGCTTATCAAGGCGATACCTAATTACGACGCTTTGCTGCCCATGCTCTCAAATCCAATTACGAAAAATGTTATCGATGCCGGCAGCAGACTAAAAGTAATTGCTAATCACGCTGTGGGATATAATAACATAGACCTGGAAGCAGCTAAAGAAAATGACGTCAAAGTAGCTAATACACCGGATGTATTGACACAGAGCAGTGCCGACCTGGCGATGGCCCTACTCCTTGCTGTGGCAAGAAAAATATTTAAAGCAGAGCAATATCTTAAAGAAGGAAAGTTTGAAGGCTGGGAGCCGCTCGGCTTTTTAGGCATGGAGCTTAACGGCAATACCCTGGGCATTGTGGGAATGGGAAGAATTGGTACTGCCCTGGCGCGCCGCGCAAAGGCTTTCGGCATGAACATC
>DATFJD010000484.1:0-3461 GCA_035269475.1 Halalkalibaculum sp. | reverse complement strand
GAGTGTTGTTTCGAAGCCACAAAAGCCCAGATCTGGTGCAAGCGTTCGCATGTGTCTTTCTGCTACAGGTGCAGGAGAGGCATGGGTTTTTGATTTATATAAAACTCATATGTCCCGCTCGTGCTTACGTAGGAAAAAAAGTTATATGCACTTACAGACCTGACAGTGTGCGCCAGCTCCTGTCAGCGTCTATTCAATGATTGATCCAATTGAGTATGTCTGGATCATGAAAGTCATCGGATGACTCGCAAAAGGATATAAACTATTCAAATCATTGAAACATCAGTCATCCGATGACTGCTGTTGGTTCCTTTACTCCTCTTCCCACCGCAGTACCGGGTAGCCATCTTCGGTGGTTCGCCAGATATTCACCCAATCAAACTCCGGCATGTTCTGTTCAGCAGCCGGGCCGGTCATCTCAGCCGTAGTGAGGCCGGTAGCGCCGTCGGAGTTGCCTTCACCTGTTCCGATGTTTAAATCTGTTTCGGTTATATCGTAATAACTCGATTTAATCGAGCCTTCATTCAATCCGGCAATGGCACCGATATTGAATTCCGTTTTACCGGCAAGTTTACCGGCAGCATAGGAGGTAATAATGGTTCCATCACCTCTATTAATTCCTGCAATTCCTCCAAAGTTTTCTGCATCAGACGATTCGCTAAACTCACTTAGTGAATAGGAGTTTATTATTTCGGCAAGATTGATTGCTGCTACTCCTCCCGACGCATTGCCAGATCCGGAAATCTTCCCCGAGGTATAAGAAGCAATAATAGATCCGAAAAGATTGTATGCAACCAGCCCTCCCGCTATGGATCCTAATATATTACTTGTAGCATATGAATTGGAAATGTTAAACGTGTTGTAAGCTGTCAATCCACCGGCTGCGCCTGATGTAGATACACAACCTGAGGTTCCAGAATTGATGATCTCGCCTGTATTTCCACCAGTTAGGCCGCCTGCGTATCTACTACTGCTGATACTTACATCAGAATAAGATTGAACAATGAGGCCTGAGTTGTAACCTACAAGTCCGCCAACGTGATTCCTTTCAATGCTGAGGCGGCCGAAGGCAGATGAATTACGAATGACACCACCATCATTGAAACCTGCCAGTAATCCTGCCGATTCGATATCATCAATAATGATAATGATATCACCCGCCTTCTCTACAGTACTGAATTGTTTTAAAGGATTTACCAAGGTTATTTGATTGCTACAATTTGGAATCTCAGATTGTACGATTTGTATGTTCTCAATTCTGCCAGCCTTGATATATCCAAACAAACCAACATTAGGAACACTAAAGTTGAGTTTAATATTGCTGATAGTGTATCCATTCCCGTTATAGCTTCCCCGAAAGGGGCTGCCGATGCTTCCTATCGGTAGAAAACCTTTTCCATCATTATACTCAGCAGTCTCAGAAGCATTAATATCTTTCACCTGAATGAAGGATTTATCGAGATTTTCATCCTCTGCAATTCGTTGTAGCTGCTCTGCTGTGGCAATTTGATAAGGGCTTTCTATCGTTCCCGTACCTCCATCAAAGGTTTTTCCAGAGTCAAAAATGTCGCAAGATGCAAGAAAGAAACAGCAGAGAATCAATATTGAAGAATTTTTTACAATCATTATTTTTTCACCAAGTGTTTTATATACTTGCTTTAATATTTGAGTCATAGATAATACTGTCTTGAATAGCGGCATTTGTAATACCGCACTGTCCATTTCCAGTAGCATGTGCACGCTCTAGTTGCCCATTTGAATTAGTCCAATTTGCTTTATTTGGAGTTGAAATACCCGGGCCAGGGAATATATGATCATTGCAAGTATAATCTGGTAAACCACTATAATTAGCTGAATAGTAAGCAACGTTACTTTCTACCCAGTTTTCTCCAAACATGATGTTGTTAGTCACTTTTATATGTTCGCCGCCAGAAGCACCTATCCCTACCTGGCCAGGATTTACACCGATATTATCTTTCGCTTCCTGATATTTACCCCCTCCATCCCCGAGCATAATAAAAGATCCTGAATCTGAATTACTGTGTCCCCGAGCCCTGTTGTCCTTCACCTGAATCCAGTTGTGGCTGTAGCCTTCAGATTGATAAAGATTTATCCAATCTTCGAGTATAGTGTCGCCAAATTGTGCAGTACGTATCATCGAATTTCTATTGATCCGGATTCCGGCCCCTTCACAATTATCACACTGGAAAAAATTTCTGCCCGGATTGAGTGCCTCATTATGGCTCACGACCAATGGACCCGTACTATGCTTGAACCGTATGCCGGAGGCTACATTGGTGAAGTTAGAAAATCGAACTTGTATATTCTCGGAGTTGGTAAACATAATCGCTCCCTCGTTTTGTCCGCATGCATAAGAATTTTGACAGTAGTCAGGGGCAATATTTTCGAACGTTAGATTCATTAAAGAAACGTTCTCACTACCATCTGAAAGGATGCCATGCCGGGTATAATTCTTTATGGTCATCCCATCCATATAATTGTTATCCATACCATCTTTGAAAGCCGCTTCAGTCGCGTTCATTCCATCAAGTGTCGCAGCAATTCCTATCCAAGTATTCCCATTTCTGGAATTTTGAACCGAATGTCCCTGGTGAGTACCGGGGAAAATGACAAATGTTGAGCCAGCCCGGCAAATTATATTTGCAATAGCAAAGCTGTCTCCGGGATTGAGATATACAGTATCACCCTGTTGATTAAAATAGTCACTACAATCAAAAAGATGTCCATAGTCTCTTGAGCTTACAATACGTTTCAGTTGCCGGCGAATCTCTTGTGCACCGTAGGAGCGCTTGCTGAATGAAAAAGCAGATCCTGACAGAATTGTTTCTATTTTTAAGGCCGTTTGATCGCGCTGTGTTTTCGTTATGGCTGCTGGATCGCTGATTACAGTACCGATAACATCATCAAGTTTGGATAGGGTTTCTTTGTCGAATTGCACCGTGTTTCCAAAAGCAAGGAGAATCGGTTTGCCAAGTTCCAAAATCTCTTCGTTACTCAGGCTGTCGATTTCGGCGGCGCTCATGGCCGCTGCCTGATCCACCATAGCAAAGAATGCTTTAGAGATCCCCTGCGGGGATGGGGATTGCACCATCCGTTTGGCCTGTGCCTGCATCTGGGCCGTGGTCATGGCGTTGCCAGATGTTGATGGGGGTTGCATATCCTGGCTGCCGGTCAGGGAGTCCTCGCCACAGGAGAGGATGGTCAGTGCGCTCAGCCCTATCAGCATAATGGAAAAAAATGTTGTGTATTAAATGGGGGGGTATGGAATGTGTTCATAGTTGTTATCTCTGTTTTTGATGGTTGATGAATACCTGTCTTTTAAGATTACTCTCTATTTTGAAGAGTGGGTATCTTTATCTCTTTCTCCTAAACTATGAAATAAATATTAAAACTTCCTAATGATTAGGGGTAAATGTGACACTTTTTTAGTAGATGGTACA
>DATFJD010000483.1:0-2753 GCA_035269475.1 Halalkalibaculum sp. | reverse complement strand
CCTACGGCGACACCCAAAATGCCAGTTTTGAAACAGCCGGGAAGCTGCATAAAGCGGGCATCCCCTTTGCCTTTCAAAGCGGTTATGAGGGATATGTGCCGAAAACCCGAATCATTCTTTTTGAGGCTGCAATTGCCGTTGCTAACGGACTCCCTAAAGAAGCGGCACTTCAGGCATTGACCCTTGATGCTGCAAAAATTTTGGGTATTGACGGCCGCGTCGGATCGCTCAGTGCAGGTAAAGACGCAGACCTGGTGCTTTATGACGGAGATCCTTTTGAATATACCACCCACATAACCGGTGTTATTGTTGACGGCCGCGTGGTCAAGGGGGATTAGGTATTTGGTATTAGGTATAGGTATAAGGGATATAAGGTATAGCGGAAAACTTGTCGGCTCAGAGAGGCTTGTAGCCTCACTTGTGTGGCCGGATTGTTCTACATGAGATGAGCTATTTTACTCTCTGTGTTTCTCCCGGTTTCTCAGAGAAACTTTGTGAAATAGTCAGTTTATGAAAACCCGAATGGCACACTTATGACAAGTAATTTGCCATATACTTAATCCCTTATACCCTATACCAAAATCTCCTACCCCCTCTAACGCAACAAATAACCTGCCTCTTTCGTATTTTTAACAAAATGGAAATTTAATCAATTACTATGGCACAAGGACAAGGATCGTCAGGCAACGTTATAGCAGCATTGGCAAGCTTTTTTATACCCGGGCTCGGGCAGCTGTTACAGGGCCGGCTCTTCATGGCTATCATACAGTTCGTACTTGCAGGTGCACTTTGGATTATACTAATGGGCTGGATCATTCATCTATGGTCAATCCTGGATGCCGCCATGTTTAAGCCTTAAAAAACGGTCCATTGGATAATAATCAAGAAGAACTGCCGGAGTTGCCCATTGACGGCACGCTGGACCTTCATACCTTTCGTCCTGACGAGCTGGGAAGTCTCATACCCGAGTATATCAGCGCCTGTCTGGATAAAGGCATTTACCAAATCCGCATAATTCACGGTAAAGGAAAGGGCAACCTTCGCCGATCGGTTCATGCCCTCCTGGAACGAAACGATGCCGTGAAAAGCTACTCGCTGGCCGGTGACCAAAGCGGATGGGGCGCCACCCTGGTTGACCTGATAAAGGAATAAGATTCCGGCTCACTTCTTTTAAGCAATTCTCCGTATCATTGCCTATCCTTTCCCAAACCGTAAAATTCTAACAAGCTTTCAAAAACAGAGATGGAACCCAATTCAAAATCGAAACTAAAGAGAGCCATTCGCAATCTTGTGGAAAGAGCAGGGGAAAAGATTTCAACCCTGGAGAAATGGGACAAAAGGCTCTCCATGATCAGGCTGTTCATTTTTATAGGGGGTATAGCTCTATTGTACCTTGTTGCACAGTATGAGAACAGCATACTTTTTTACACCATCCTTGCCTTGTTCATCATCTCTTTCATTACGGTTGCGTCGTACCACCGAAAGATATCACGATCTAAAAACCGCTTTCAGCTGCTTAAGAAAATAAAGGAGGAACACCTGGCTCGCATGCAGCTCAATTGGAGTCACATTCCCGACGCCACCGAAGCCCATTTAAGCAGTCCGACTGACCATCCCTACGCCGAAGATTTCAACATCACGGGTAACCACTCCCTGATGCAGCTTATTGATACGGCAATCTATCCCGGCGGCACCGGCCGCCTTAAAGAGTGGCTGCTTAAAGAAGAGCCAGAGCTCACTAAAGTTTCAGAACGCCAAAAATTAGCCAAGGAGCTGAAACCGATGATTCAGTTCCGTGATAAGCTTAGGATAAAAGCCGCAGAAACGAAGTCCCAGGCAACGCCCGACGACTGGACCATGGAAGAGCTGCTTGTGTGGCTGGGCAAACCCTCCAAGAAAAAGTACGGCCTTGCAATGACGGTGCTATCCGCACTCTCAGTGGTGAACATTTCACTGGGCCTGCTCTTCCTGTTAGGGGTACTGAAACCCTACGTGATTTTTACCTTCGTGCTATACCTGGTCATCTACAACTTCAACAGTGATAAAGTCAAAGGACTTTTTGAGGCGGCTTACCAGATGGAAAAGCTCCTGAGCCGTTTCAGTTCAATCCTCCTTTACCTGGAGAAGTATCCCTTTAAAGAGTCTTCAGAACTGAAAGATTTCCTAAATACCTTCCAGGAAGCAGATTCCAAACCCTCCCTTTTCTTGAATAAGGTAGCCCGCCTTTCGGCAGCAGCTTCGTCCCAGCAGAATGAAATACTTTGGTTTTTGCTCAATGCGGTTGTTCCCTGGGACCTCTACTTCTCATACAAGCTGGATAACTATAAGGCTGAACTCGAGCCCAAGCTCTCAGCCTGGCTTGACAAGTTTTACGATCTCGAGGCCCTCTGTTCCCTTTCCCATTTTGCCTGGCTGAACCCGCATTACCGATTCGAACAGCCGGTCGATACCGGGGCTTCAGAAAAGGCTTTCGAGGCGAAAGGCCTTGGGCATCCGCTCATTCCCGAAGATCAGAAGGTAACCAATGACCTTACTATCGATGAGGTCGGCAATCTCATCCTGCTTACCGGGTCCAATATGGCCGGTAAAAGCACTTTCCTGAGAACGGTTGGCATTAATCTCTGCCTTTGTTTCGCCGGCGGGCCGGTTAATGCGGATATGTTAGATACTGTTCCCTTTCGCCTGTTCTCCAGCATCAATGTAAAAGATTCTCTTGACCGTGGCCTCTCCCATTTTTACGCCGAAGTAAAACG
>DATFJD010000482.1:0-2235 GCA_035269475.1 Halalkalibaculum sp. | reverse complement strand
TTCTATATGGCCGCCACTTGTTTTAAGGTCACTGCTCATCTCGCGCGGGGTATATACAACAAAGGATATGGAGATATTATTGTTGTTCCAGAACTTCCAGTTATTCCCGTTTTCTCTCTTTGCATGAGCTCTTACCGTATTTCCGGACTGGCTTATATCGATTTCATAATTGTTCAAGTCGTAATCAGAGGCTGAAAGTTCTCTTCCATTTTTGCGCACATACATTTCAACGCGTACGCGGCTTGATTCTGAAGCCTTTACTGTGATATGTCCGCCCGAGGTGCGTACTTCCAGGTTGCCCGGGCCGCTGACGGTAAATTCTTCAACTCTATAGGGATCATCCTGCATGGTTGAATGTGCAGATGCTGTTGAAATCAACAGTATCATACTTGCAAATGAAAGCACAAATATGAAAAGCACTTTCATTTTGTATTGGTCTCTGGTACTCATAAATCCTCTTCTTTTGGTAAGATATTTTTGTTCTTAAAATCAATTCCCAATACGTTGAGACATCCAATTAGTTGCATTAAGCAAACAAATATATAATGAGGTTAAGCCTGTATGAGATTGATTTGCATGTTCCCATGCCGCTTGCAGTCATAACAGGCGGCTGATTCGAGAATCAGCAACGGACCCATTTTCTGCCTTTCTTCAAGGCAGTTAGCCCTATATCTTTTCCCCGCATTTTATTATTTTCACATCTTCCAAAAATTAAGAGACATGCTTTAATGAAATTACCATTTGCACTAGCCAAGCGATTTGTTGCCGGAGAAGACTTAAGACAGGCAATCCCCAAAGTTGAAGATCTAAACAGTAAAGGCATCAAGATAACTCTCGATTTGCTTGGTGAGAATGTCAAGGATCGGGAAACAGCAGATGAGACGGTCAGAGAGTACATTGATTTGCTTCGCAGTATAGAGCAAGCCGGCCTGGGAAGCACCATATCTATTAAACTTACCATGCTTGGCCTGGATATAGATTATGATTACTGCAGGCAGAACCTGTTCAAACTGCTTGATGTTGCCCGGGAAGAGGACCAGTTTGTCAGGATAGATATGGAGGGTTCTGACTACACACAGGTAACCATTGACCTGTTTAAAGAGGCATTTAAAAAATATGGAAAGCATGTTGGAATCGTAATCCAGGCCTATTTACATCGTACCAAGAATGATATCCCGGATTTGGCTGCGATGGGAGCTGACGTACGCCTCTGCAAAGGGGCCTACAAGGAACCGGAGCGGATTGCCATTCAGAATATGCCGGCCATCAGGGAAGCATTTAAAGAGTATGCGAAAATACTGCTTGAAAAAACAACCTATCCCCGAATTGCCACTCACGATGATGAACTGTTGGAATGGGTAAAAGAGTATACCACGCAAAATAGCATTGGGAAGCCGCGATTTGAGTTTCAGATGCTCTACGGTTTGCGTCAGGATACCATGGAAGAGCTGACACAGGAAGGCTATAATACCCGTGTTTATGTTCCATATGGCACCATGTGGTTCCCCTACTTTAAAAGGAGGCTATTTGAACGAAAGGAAAATATCTGGTTTATCCTAAGTACCATGTTCAAGAAATAAACAGTCAAATAAAGTATAAATAGATTGGCCGGCGTCATAGCAATCTTCTAATTTCAACTCTATCTAAATCCTCTTTATGATGGTTGACTTAATGCTCCGGCCGGATTTTCACCGGTATCTGATCGGTACTATCTTTGTACTGGCAGGCCTTCTGCATTTTTTGAAACCTGCCTTTTACGTCAAAATCATGCCTGATTACATACCCCGGCATAAAACTATGGTGTACCTGAGCGGCGCGGCCGAGATTGCGGGCGGAATAGGTATGTTTGTGCCTGAAGTCAGGCCTGAGGCCGCTTTCGGGCTAATTCTGCTGCTTCTTGCTGTTTTCCCTGCCAATATAGATATGGCCGTTAAGTCGGTTAAAAAGAGAGGTTGGTTTGACTTATATAGTTTATTATTGATTCTGAGACTGCCCCTGCAGTTTGTACTCATGTACTGGGTGTACTGGGCGGGTATAAGTATTTGAGAAGTCAAAAGGAAGAAGTAATAAGGATAAATTCAGAAATTTTGTAAGGAATAGTTTTCTTAAGAGGGAGAAAGGAAGACCCGGGTAAACGGAGACCGGAAGAAAGTAGAAAAGGAGTAAGGAATCTATGGACTGGAATATATATAGGCCGGGCCAATAATTTAGATAGATTTAAGAATAGGATGGGTT
>DATFJD010000481.1:0-16542 GCA_035269475.1 Halalkalibaculum sp. | reverse complement strand
AGTTGGTATCTGTGAAAATTTGCAGCATCCGTTTAATCGGTGTTCTGGAACATAAACTGCTCTTAGAAATGATAAATCCATACTAAATGCTTATATTTGACGTCTTTTAAAATTTAGAAATACCGAAATACGATATGCCCGAGACTGCTACTAAAACACAAAAGTTAATTGAGGAAGAGGCCAAACGCCGGCGTACTTTTGCTATTATTTCTCACCCCGATGCGGGTAAAACCACGCTCACAGAGAAGCTGCTGCTTTATGGCGGGGCCATACACGAGGCCGGTTCTATTCGGCAGCGCAAGGCTTCGCGTTATGCCGCTTCCGACTGGATGGCGATTGAAAAAGAGCGTGGTATTTCGGTGACCTCATCGGTTCTGCGATTTGAAAAAGACAATATCAAATATAACCTGCTCGACACGCCGGGGCACAAAGACTTTTCCGAAGACACCCTGCGCACCCTGGTTGCCGCCGATACGGCGCTTATGGTAATTGACGTTGCCAAAGGCGTTGAGGAACAGACCGAGAAGCTCTTCGAAGTGTGTAAGATGCGGGAAATCCCGATTATCACCTTTGTGAACAAGTGCGACCGGCCCGGTATGGAACCGCTGGAGGTAATGAGTAATGTGGAAAACCAGCTGGGTATCGAACCCATACCTGCCTCGTGGCCGCTTGGGTATGGAAAGGATTTTCAGGGGATTTACGACCTGATCGGAAAGAAACTGTACCTGTTAAGAAAAGAGAAACATGGTGCCAAGAAGGCTGAAAAGGAAGTATATGACCTGGAAGAAGGCCTGGAGAAGGCAGTCTTGTCCCAAGCTGAAAAAGATCGATTTCGTGAAGAGGTCATGCTGACAGAGGATCTCTTTGAATCCATGGATCCGGAAGCGTACCAGAACGGCAAGTGTACTCCGATGTTCTTCGGATCGGCATTAAACAATTTCGGGCTGGATGTGTTTTTGGAATATTTTTCCAAGCTTGCTAACCCGCCGCAGCCCTATGAAAATGAAAACGGAACGGAGCGGGTGATCACCGATAAATTTTCAGGATTTATCTTCAAGCTGCAGGCAAATATGAATCCGGATCATCGCGACTGTGCCGCTTTTGTTCGCGTAACCTCCGGTAAGTTTGAGCGTGGCCTTGAAGTGGAACAGGCAGACGGCAACGGTAATAAGAAGATCAAGATGTCAACCCCTCATACCCTGATGGGCGATGAGCGCCATATTCTTGAGGAAGCCTATCCGGGTGATATCGTTTCCTTGTTTAACCCGGGTTCCTTTCGAATCGGGACCACTATTTACAGTGATAGCCCGGTACGGTTTAATGTCATCCCGCTCTTTACCCCCGAGCACTTTATGAAGGTGTCAACCAAAGATCCTTTCAAGAGAAAACAGTTGCGCGAAGGACTGAAACAGCTCGCCGAAGAGGGTGTGGTTCACGTATTTGAGGTACCCAAGGGAGTAGGAAATGAGCTCTTGCTTGGTACGGTGGGTGCACTGCAGTTTGATGTAGTGAAGCATCGCATGCTCTCGGAGTATAACTGCGAGCTTAATATGTCGCCGGTTACCTATAACTCGGCACGCTGGCTACCGGAAAACCAGGAGGTCATCGACAAACTGGAAAAAAGCTATTCTACCCATGTTACCAAAGACATGGAAGGGAATCCCATCGTATTATTCGACAGTACCTATGCCCTCAACCAGGGTGAAGATAAAGTAGGTAAAGAGAACCTCTACAAGTTTAAGCAAAATTAGTAGAGAGTAGTAAGTAGTAAGTCTTGAGACCTTTCTACTTTCTACTTACTACTTTTTACTAAAAATCACACCCCGCCGTTGGCTTCTAAATCTTCGTTGCAGAACTGAAGCAGGTCGGGTATCTCACCATCAAAGGTATTGGCAAAGAAGTTGGTTGTTTCAACAGCTGCTTCCATTAGGCAGCCGTCTTCTGTGCAATGTGCACCTTGTTCCTGGTGAGCTGATTGTGTAGGGGTACCGTTGCCGACAAGTCCCATATTGTGACCGAATTCATGGCGAAAGACAGTACCCTCGATTTTCTCTTCGGAGGGAGCACCAATACCTGAACTGACGTCCTCAATGGTTTGCCCAAAAAACGCCATGGAGGTATTCCAGTAGGCAATGCCTAATACATTTGAACCTCCCTCATCACCATCATTAAACTCCCCGTCAACATAAAGAAAGTATGCCTGAAGGGCATCATCTCCGGCTTCGGTAAAATTTTGCCGGTGCTCGTCTTCCAGCGATCTAATGTCGCTGGCGGTATATGATGATTGTCCGCCGGAGGGAACTTCCGTTGGCGTGCGGAAAGTGATATTCTGCTTGTTGAGATGTTTCTGTAGAAATGTTTTTAAACTGTCCAGGCCGGCTTGTGTTGGCTGATGGCCGGGCATGTAGTCAATTTCCAGCTCCAGAGTGGTGTACCGGTCACCTTCCAGGAAGGATTTGGCCGAATCGCCTGGGGCGGCTTTGCTGTTGAAGTCGGGGGCAGGATCAACATCCGGACCTGTTCCGGAATCAGAGCAGCTGTAGGCTATAAAAGTCAGTGACAATATTGCCAGCAGTAAATATTTGTGATTAAATAATTTCATCATTTAATAGGATTGTTATAAATAACTTTGAATTAAAATTATCCTGAAATCGTGATAAAAAAAGCAGATAAACTGTAAAAACAGTCATACGAGGGCCATTTGCCTATTAGCCTGTGAATTAATCAAGGGTTTAATAGGCGATCCTCAGGCTTGAAACCGCTTCAACGGTAAATTATAGCATAGAATCGTGTCTTGGGTTCCTTTCAAGTCTTTCCTCATCCCGAAGCTCAAGCTAAAATTAGCTTTTAAATTGTTGTTTACTTCCCTCCGTTAGCCTGTAAATCTGCCAGGCAGTTTGCGTCAAGCGGGGTTATCTCATCGCCGCTGATGGAGTTCTGTATCAGTTCGGTTCTCTGGGTCGCATAGTACATCAGGCACTGATCGTTATCACAATGATTTCCGTGTTCGGTATCCTGGTGAGGCGTCTGCATCTCCGTGCCGGAATTGGGAATATTGACCAAACCCCATAAATGACCGAATTCATGCCGGAAAGAGATCGCCTCGATCTGGTAACGAGAAGGCGGACCTATACCGCTGCTTGCTTCTTCATAAGAGGGTCCGAAAAAAGCATTGGAGGTATTGTAGTATGCGATACCCAGCAAGTTTTGTTCCTCGTATTTGCTGTCAACTATAATCATATAGGCTGCCAGGGTATCACCCTGCGCAAAGGTTGACCTTTCCTCGTCTTCAATTTCCCGTATTTCGTTGGCGCTGTAGCGTTCTTCACCACGCGATTCAATTTGAGTCGGTTCTTTTATAGTGACGGAACTCTTTTGCATACGTTGCTCAAAAAAACTCCTTAAACTATCCAAAGCATCACTGTTAGGGGCATAACCGGGCATGAAATCAACCTCCAGAACCAAATGCGTAAAATTCGAGTCAGCCAAAAAGTCATTGGCTGCTGAACCGGGCTGCGCGGTATGAGAGTAGCTCTGCACTGCCGGTCCTGCAGATGGGTTCGTTGCAGTATCTGAACAGCTGTAGATCATGCAAGCCGGTATAGCCAGAGCAACTAAGAATGAAATTCTCAATTTTGACATCCTAAGCATTTGTATATTTTCTATTTATACTTCCAGAAAGTTAAAGCCTGATTTAGCACCTTTTGTTTCAATCGCTGCAACATAGATTAGTACGCAGAAATTTAATATTTAGATTGTAGCACTTAAACAAGCCTTTATATCGCTCAGACTATGAATGTGGACATTGTTGAAGCCGACTACTGGAACCCGAGGCACTGTTCGGATATTAAGTATCTGACAAATACCTATGCCAAGGATGAAATGGGCGGGGCATATCCTCTCCCACGGCAAACACTGGAAGAGATGATTGAGGGGCTTCGCAGTACCTCCAATGCTTTTTCCCTGATTGCTTATCATGAAGAGGAGGCGATTGGCATTGCTACTTGTTTTGTAGGGTTTTCAACCTTTGAGGCCAGAAAAACTATTAACATCCACGATCTTGCCGTTGTGCCCGATTACAGGAATCAAGGCATCGGAGAGTTACTGCTTCAAAGCATACAGAAAAAAGCCAGAAAGTTGAAGTGTTGCAAGCTAACCCTGGAGGTTCGTGTAGATAACAGGGCCCGGGAGCTTTACGAACGTTTCGGTTTTGAAACCGGTGATCCGGAAATGCTATTCATGACCAAAGAGTACTACTGAGGATGCTATTTCCACGTCATGTGATTCAGTTTAATATTTTTTTGCCATAGGAGTTTGTAGGACTTAGCCTAATCTACTACGAAACATTTGAGTTTGGCCATATTTGAGCTCTTTTTTGTTAAATAGCACCACTATTCGCCTCAAAAGACCCCAAAATTTGACTCAAATCGACTTCTTCTCGCTACGATTCCCTAAGTCCGACAGACTCCTAGTTAACAGTACTTTTGTCGACACGGGTCGGCGTATATTTTCCGGAAATAATACCTTCCGCTGCTTCTGCAATGGCATTTATGGTACTGGTCAGGTGCATTAGGTTGATTGTATCAATTTCGTCCGTAACGCGGTGATAATCCGGGTCAACATCGATAGGGGTAGTACTGATGGTATGTGCCGGTACGCCCAGCCGGGCAAGAGTTGCATTATCAGAGCGATAAAACAGGTTTTGGTTGGGGTAGGGATCGGGATGAAAGGTATAGTCCATTCCCTCTGTACTTCTCTGAAGCAGCTCTCCAAAACTGGATTTTTCAAAACCCGTGATCCAAGCCGAGTTCGGTCCGTCGGTATAGGGCTTCCCGATCATCTCAATATTGAACATGGCTATAATATTATCGGGGTTCAGCTGCCTGGAGAAATATTTTGATCCATACCCTCCGGCTTCCTCAGCGGTAAAAGCCACAAATAGTAAGGTTCGTTCGGGCTGCGGTTTTTTGGAAAAATGTCGGGCCAGTTCTATAACGGCAGTAGTGCCTGAAGCATTATCATTGGCACCGTTGGCAATGGAATCCCCGTCAACCGGTTGCATGACTCCCAGGTGATCGTAATGGGCAGAAAATAGTACGATCTCATCCTTTCGCTTCCCTTCAATTTTTCCGGCTACATTGGCAAGCCTGAGTGCTTCCACTTTTTTGTCGATAGTAACCCGGAAGTTTTCGGACTCTTTGGCCAGTATAAATACCTTGTCATATCCGGTCTCATCGGGAAAAATTCGGGTTGCCCTGCTGAAATAGGGCCGGTAGCGGCTGAAGATATCCGCGTGCGAGGGATCAACAAATACAATCAGATCTTTTTCGAGCCCGTTGAGCTCACTGAATTCCGATCGAAAATCATCTTCAGCCGTGATGGATATCACAGCCGGCTCTTCCTCGCCTGGCCACGAAATATCCCGATTACTGACTAAAGCAAAGTAGCTCTCGTCATATATGGCTTCTCCATCTACCATTACGCGAGACTGCTTGAGAGTTATAGACTCCATACTGAATTCCTGAAGGTAATCCTTACCATTTTCCAATGTTTTTAAACCGAATTCGGAAAATTTACCGGCGATAAAATCTGCGGCTTTCTCAATTTGAGGGGAAAAGACTTTGCGTCCTTTCATGTTGTCCGCGCTGAGCGTTTCCATAATGCCGGTCACATTTTCCTGACTGATCTGGGCCAAAGAAAGGATTGGGAATAATGAAATGGCAAGAAGAAGCAGGGATATTCTTTTCATGGTGTAACTTTATTTTAATTGTTTGGCCGCTAAAGATTAGGGTCTGAAGTATCAATCGGTTATTAGCAAAATATTCATGTCTATTCAGAAAATCTATTTTACACGTTTTGAATGGGAAAGTTGCAAAACTGACAGGCCTTAATTGTGGCCTTCATAAATCAATTTCTGCCGTTTCACCTTGCCACTATTATCCTTAAATTAGAGCGCGCTTAAAGTTAATGAATGATTGAATTGTTGAGTCGCTGAATTAGTTTTTAATCCAGATGATTTGTTTATATCACTTACAGCCTCTTGGCAACTGACCAACTTAATCATTCAACATTTCAATAATTCAACAAATCAATAATTAATTTTCTCATGGCTAAAGAATTTGATGTTTGTGTAATAGGATCAGGCCCGGGTGGATATGTGGCGGCTATCCGTGCATCTCAACTTGGTTTTAACACGGCAATTGTCGAAAAGAGGCATCTTGGCGGTGTTTGCCTGAATATAGGCTGCATTCCTACCAAGGCACTGCTTCGATCTGCCGAAGTTTTTGAAAATATAGATCACGCCGGCGACTATGGAATTAATGTAAAAGAATATTCAGCTGATTTTGGCGGTATGGTGAAGCGCAGCAGAAATGTTGCCAACAAAATGAGCAAGGGTGTTCAATTCCTTATGAAAGCCAACAAGATTGAAGTCTTTGAAGGTAAGGGAGTCTTTGAGTCAAAAGAACAGATTAAGGTTGTTGATGATAAAGACAAGACCAAGGAGCAGGTTAAAGCAAAGCATTTTATTATCGCTACCGGTGCCCGTCCGCGTGAGCTTCCGAATATCAAGATCGACGGGGAGATGGTTATCGACTCCGAAAAGGCCATGCAGCTCGAAAAACAGCCTAAAAAGATGGTGATTATTGGCGCCGGTGCTATCGGTGTTGAGTTTGCCTATTTTTATCATACTATCGGTACTGAGGTCACTATCGTAGAGCTTCAGGATTCGCTGGTACCGGTTGAAGATAAGGATGTTGGAAAGGAACTCGGCAAAATCTACAAGAAGAAAGGCATGGATATACGGACCGGAAGCACGGTTGAGAAGGTTGAGAAGAAAGGAAAGGGTGTTAAAGTCACCATTAAAAGCGGCGACAAGGAAGAGACCGTTGAAGCGGATGTGGTTCTGTCTGCCGTCGGGGTAACCGGAAATGTAGAAGGTATCGGTCTGGATGAGATCGGTGTTGAATATGAAAAAGGAGCCATCAAGATTGACAAAGAGACGCTGCAAACCAGTGTTGACAATATCTATGCCATCGGTGACGTAGCAGGCGGCCCCTGGCTGGCTCACAAAGCTTCTCATGAAGGAACTATCTGCGTTGAGAAACTTGCCGGTGAAGATCCCTTGCCTATGAACTATAATAATATTCCCGGCTGTACCTACTGCGAGCCGCAGATCGCTTCTGTCGGTTATACCGAAGAGCAGGCTAAGGAGGAAGGGTATGATATCAAGGTGGGCAAATTCCCGTTCTCAGCAAGCGGTAAAGCTTCCGGACTCGGACACGAAGAGGGTTTTGTGAAGGTTATATTTGATGAGAAATACGGCGAATGGCTGGGTTGCCACATGATCGGATCCCACGTTACCGAATTGATTGCCGAGGCGGTTGTCGCCCGTGATCTGGAGACTACCGGACATGAGATTATAAGCGCGGTACATCCGCACCCGACGATGTCGGAAGCTGTCATGGAAGCGGTAGCCGAGGCCTACGGTGAAGGCGTACATCTGGGCTCAAAGCCGAAGAAGAAGTAAGTAAATTGGAGCTACCTGCTATTAGCCGTCAGCTGATAGCTGATAGCCCAAAGCTGATAGCTGCTATGCAAAGTATTGATATTTATGATTTAGGCCATGCTCCCTACCGGCCGGTATGGGATCTGCAGACAGCTATTCAGCAGCGCCTCATAGACGAGAAACAGGCGCGACGCAATCAAAAGCTTTATAAGCCGGGGGAAGAGAGCAATGATGTTTTGCTTTTTGTGGAACATCCACACGTCTATACCCTTGGCAAGAGCGGTGATTCGGCCCACCTTCTGAAAGGTCTGAAAGAACTTTCAGATATCGACGCGGAATATGTAGAAATTGACCGCGGCGGCGATATCACCTACCACGGCCCCGGCCAGATTGTCGGCTACCCGATAATGGATCTCGACCGTCATTTCACGGACATCCATAAGTATCTGCGTTATCTGGAAGAGGTAATCATCCTCACCTGTGCCGATTACGGCATTGAAGCCGAACGTATTGACGGCCTCACCGGCGTTTGGGTAGGGGACGAAAAAATTTGTGCCATGGGCATCCGCTGTTCCCGCTGGATTACCATGCATGGCTTTGCTTTTAATGTGAATACCGATCTCAGCTATTTCAATCACATCGTGCCCTGCGGAATTAATGACAAAGAAGTAACCAGCCTGCAGAAGGTCCTGGGACGGAAAATCGCCCCGGCTGAAGTTAAAGAACATCTGCTGAAGCACTTTGCCGGGATCTTTGATGTAGAGATTATCAAGACAGAATCGCTGCCTGAACTGGACGATGAATTTTCGTATCTTAAAAGATCATCGACAGCAACAGCCCAATAATATTGAGTGACGAGACATGATTAAAGAACTTAATGTAGTAGACAGAAAGGAAACAACGCAGCGGCGGCCCGATTGGCTTCGAGTTAAACTGCCCTCCGGAGAAAAGTTCAAGGAAGTTTCCGAAACTATTCAGAAGCACTCATTAAACACTGTTTGCTCGGAAGCACGCTGCCCCAATATGGGTGAATGCTGGGGTAACGGTACCGCCACATTTATGATTCTGGGAGATGTTTGCACGCGCTCCTGCTCATTTTGCGCAGTGAAAACCGGACGACCCGTACAGGGACTGGATTGGGATGAACCCCGCCGGGTAACGGATGCGGCCAGTAAAATGGATCTAAAGCATGTTGTGCTGACGTCGGTTAACCGTGATGAACGAAAAGATGGAGGTGCTCCTATTTTTGCGGAATGCCACCGCATGCTTCGGGAAGAGATTGAAGGGGTTACCATTGAGTCGCTTATTCCTGATTTCCGCGGCGTATGGGAAGCTTTGCAAATTGTCATCGACACGCCCCCTGATGTACTGAGTCATAATCTGGAGACGGTTCCGCGTCTGTACCGGGAAGTCCGTCCACAGGCTAAATATGAGCGGTCACTGGAATTGCTGCAGCGCTGCAAGGATCAGGGCTTGCGTACCAAGTCCGGTATTATGGTAGGGCTTGGGGAAAAACCCGACGAGGTGGCTGAGCTCATGCAAGACTGTGTAGATCATGAGATTGATGTGCTTACCATCGGGCAATATATGCAGCCCACTAAAATGCACCACCCGGTTGAAGAGTGGGTACATCCCGATCAGTTTGCAGAGTATAAAGAAATCGGTGAGGAGTTAGGGCTTGAACACGTTGAAAGCGGTCCGCTTGTACGTTCTTCCTACCACGCAGAACGTCACGTATAACAGCTGGTCTTTACATTTTTAGAGGAATACTCGACTATTCCCCGTGATCTCTTATATTAGAGTAGTTCAGCACATCAAAATTTAACTGACTATGATTGCACTTGCTGTCGTTATTGTATTGAGTTACCTCATCGGGTCCATTCCTTCTTCCATCTGGGTAGGAAAGGTAGCCAAAGGCGTGGATATAAGAGAGCATGGCAGCGGTAATGCGGGAGCTACAAACACATTTCGCCTGCTTGGCTGGAAACCGGGGGTGGTTGTACTGGGCATTGACTTCTTCAAGGGTTATTCCACCTCTTTCTGGATCAGCCAGCTTGCCTATTATATCGGGACCGGTCCGGTTGCACTTTTCTCTTTTTGGGATGTTGATCCTTTTTTACGCATCGTTTGCGGAGTTGTAGCGGTAATCGGACATATGTTTCCCATTTATGCAAACTTTGAGGGCGGGAAGGGAATGGCGACGGCCGCGGGTATGCTCTGCGGTATTGAACCCGTTTCAGTAGGTATCACGGCTATTGTATTCGCCATTGTCATGTTTACCAGCCGGTATGTATCCCTGGCATCGCTAATTTCCGCGTTTATTTATCCCCTGGTATTGCTTGTGTTACGGTATGTTTATGATTGGCCGATTGCAGGGAGCATATTGATTTTTGGTGCCTTGGTAGGATTAGGTATCATTATTAAGCATAAAGGTAATATTAAGCGCCTGATTGAGGGCACCGAAAACAGGGTAGGATCCTTTAAGCCTGCCACCGGATGGCTTAACAAAGATAAGTACCAGGAGCAGCAACAAGAACAGAATTAAGTAACGTGAAGAAAGTAACCGTCATAGGAGCCGGCAGTTTTGGAACAGCCCTGTCTATCGTGCTGGCAAGAGCAGGCAATGAGGTCAATTTATGGGCCCGGGAATCTGAAATTGCTTATGGAATTAACAACCAGCACCGCAACCCTTCTTATATCAGCGATGTAACCTTACCCGATGCTGTTGCTTCTTTCACCGATCTTGAAGAGTGCGTGCCGGGAAGGGATCTGATCGTTTTTGCCACACCTTCACACGCCATGCGTGAGGTTGCCAATACGGTTAAGCCACATCTTACCGGAGAGGAAATTATAGTGAGCGTTGCCAAAGGTATTGAGAATGACACCTTCATGACCATGTCGCAGGTACTCAGTGAGGTGCTGGAGGGAGTCATTATTGACGATCATATTGGTGTATTATCGGGTCCCAGCCATGCCGAGGAGGTCAGCAAGTTTCGCCCCACAACCGTTGTAGCCACCTCTTTTTCAAAGCGAACTGCCGGCATCATCCAGGAAACATTTATGACGCCGATGTTTCGAATTTATCTCAATTACGACATTATCGGGGTTGAGATAGGCGGAGCGGTCAAGAATATCATGGCGATAGCCGCAGGGATTGTTGATGGTGCCAGTTTGGGTGACAATGCCAAGGCGGCCCTCATCACGAGAGGCCTTCATGAAATAAAGCGTCTGGGAATGAGGCTTGGAGCATCGCAGGATACGTTTTCCGGGCTTGCGGGCGTCGGTGACCTGGTGGTGACCTGTACCAGTGAACACAGCCGAAACAGGTATGTCGGTTATCATATCGGCCAGGGACTAAAGCTGGATGACATCGTTTCGAAGATGAATATGGTTGCTGAAGGAATAAAAACCACAAAGTCGGTTTATGACTGGAGCAATAAGCTTAAAGTTGAAATGCCGATTACGGAAGCAGTCTACAAAGTGCTGTTTGAAGAAAAAGATCCTAAAGACGTGCTTTATGATTTGATGACAAGGAATCCCAAGGAAGAAATAATGATTTAGTTTAAGGATACAGGCTTTGGGCGTGGATGAGACGGAATTTGTTTCATCTCTTCTTAATAAAAGAATTTTAGTTTCGTTGTAACTAAAAAGAAAACAGGGCGGCTATGTATTTCGAAAATTCCAGAACGGCGACCATTTCGAAGATGGATTACCTGGATGTGAAAAACCTGGCTCAGACAGGAGAGGGGACCTTCCTTGAATTCAAAAGAACAATTCCTTCAGCAGAGAAGATTGCCCGTGAAATTGCGGCTTTTGCAAATACCAGCGGAGGAACTCTTTTAATCGGTGTTGATGACGATAAATCCCTGATCGGGGTGGAAGGCTACCAGGAAGAGGAGTTTTTACTGAACCAGGCCGCCAACCGGCTGTGTGACCCTAATGTTCCCATCACCATAGAGATCGTGCATTTTGGCGAACGGGATCTCCTGGTTATTAAAGTACCTGAAGCTGAAAGCAAGCCGGTCTTTGTGCGTGATAAAGACGACTCAAAAGTATATGTTCGAAATAAAGATCAAAACAAGGTAGCCAGCCGCGAAAGAATTGAGGTTTTAAAGAAAAAGCATTCACCGAAAGGAGTGACCTTTCAATATGGTCCCGAGGAACAAAAATTATTTCGATATCTAAATGAATACGGTGAAATTACTGTTGTTAAGTTTTCACACCTGATAGATTGCGATGAGAGCAAAGCTTCCGGCATACTGGTGAATTTGGTGAGCGCCGGAATATTGAATTTATTTACTAAGGATAATATTGATTATTTTACCTTTTCACAGAATTGTGAAACTTTTTAAAGAATAGGAAAAGACAGGATCCAATGGCAAAAGAAGATAACTTAGACGATGTGATCGCTGATCTGGTTGACGGCGATGAGGAGGAACAGTCTGAAGGTCAGGCGGCTGCCAAGACTCCGTCTTCTCCGTTTGAAGGTATTGACGCCTCCGCAGAAAACTTTACCGGAGACAATACAGTAAGCCTTACCGAAAGGGCGGCCAAGCAAGTGCGTAAGATTATTTCAGAACAGGACCTGGATGAGAATCTCTATTTACGCGTCGCCGTTGAGGGTGGCGGCTGTTCCGGCTTGAGCTATAAGCTCGGGCTTGACCACAAGAAAGACGAGGATGAAGTAATTGAAAGCCGTGGAATTGAAATATTGGTTGATCCTCGTCATATGATGTATCTGGAGGGTATCTCTATTGACTACCCTGATGGCCTGGATGCACGAGGATTTACCTTCGATAATCCCAACGCCTCTGAATCCTGCGGCTGCGGTTCTTCTTTTGCTATCTGACGGATTTAGATTTTACTTTTTCTCTTCCCATCCCTGCTTGGCTCGCAGCTGTTTTTCTCTATCGTGGCCCCTTTGCCTATTCACGTATCAGTATTCTCGTTTCTAAAAGCCTTAAAGCGGCGCGTGACGATAGTCTGCAGCTGTTGTATGAGTTCCTAGCGGTTATCTTCGCTTCTGCTTCTTGCTTTTGTCCATCTTCTGAAGAGTTAGGCGGCTGCTGACTAGAGGTAAGGGATGGATAGGTACCGGTATATTTCACCTCATGATGAGAGAAAAGTTACTCGGTGAAGCGGTTTGTGATCAGGCGTACCCCTCTTTTGAAACTAAAATAGAACCAAACCCACTCAACAAATACCTTAAATCGATTCCGGAACCCGATAAGGAAAAGAATGTGTACAAAGCACCATAGCAGCCAGGCAAAAAATCCGCTGAACTTAAATCCCCGGATGTCTGCTACCGCTTTTGCGCGTCCCACAGTTGCCATTGTTCCTTTGTCGATGTAATGAAAAGCTTCACGGTTGTCGGTTGTAGCCTCTTTTTTCAGGACTTTCGCAATATATTTGCCTTGCTGAATAGCCACCGGGGCAAGGGCCGGCAGCGGGGTGCCATCCTGTTTGAAATGAGCGGCATCTCCAAGCACAAAAATGTCAGGGTGGCCGGGAATAGAGAGGTCTTCATTTACTTTAACCCTGCCGGTTTTATCCTGCTCGGTTTCAAGGGATGAAAGAAGGGGAGAAGCGGCTACGCCTGCGGCCCAAATAAGGTTTGGTGTTTCAATAACACCTTCGCTGAATTTTACCTTATTCTCTCCCAATTCGGTTACCGGAGTATCGAGCAGTACCCTGACACCCATATCTTCCAAAGTTTTCCGGGCTTTCTCGGATAGGGATTCCGGATAACCGTTCAGGATTCTCGGGCCGGCTTCCACCAGAAAAATTCGCGTCTCATTTTTACTGAAATTTGAATAGTCTCGCATCATATTTCGCTTGGCAATTTCCGCAATGGCGCCGGCCATCTCTACGCCGGTTGGCCCGCCGCCTACGATGACAAAAGTCAGGTAAGGTTCTCTCAATTTGGGATCGTCAATTTGCTCCGCCTCTTCCAGGGAAAGCAAGATACGCTCCCGAATTTCCAGCGCATCCGATATGGTTTTTAATCCCGGTGCATGGTCTTCCCACTCTTTATTTCCGAAATAGTTATACTGAGCGCCCGGGGCGAGGACGAGATAGTCGAAATCAACCTTCCGTCCATCCTTGAGCATCAGCGATTTCTCTGATTTGTGTATTTCAGTTACTTCCCCAAGCAGCACTTTAACATTTTGGCGGTCCCCTAATATGGCACGTATAGGCACAGCAATATCACCGGGTGAAAGTGCGGCAGTGGCCACCTGGTAGAGCAGAGGCTGGAAAAGGTGGTGATTGGTTTTGTCAATGAGTGTAATTTTGGCGTCCGTCTTCCTGAGGTTTTTAGCCGCATTAATCCCTGCGAAACCTCCGCCGATTATTACTATGTGTCTCTTATTTTGTGACTTTTCACTCATTTGAACGGATATCTGGAAATTAGTAAATGAAATTAATTTAAGCAGGCCATTGAATGGCGGATCTGCTTAATTAATAATTTCCGGGATAATTTAATTCAATAGCACCGGATCGCCGTAGCCGAGACCTTTCAGTCGATCGAGCTGGGTTTCGGCATCTCCCACTACCAGGTAGATCATTTTGTCGGGATCAGCATAAGTATTGGCCAGGTTGCTGATGCGCTCTTTCGTCATCTCTTTTACGATCTGTTCTCTCTCCTTCACATAGTCGGCTGACCAGCCGTAAGCACTCATATTCTGCAGCAGGTTCAGTTTTGCACCGTAGGTTTCGAAAGCCCTGGCGTTACTTTTTAGCAGAAAACTCTTGGTGGTTTCGAGATCTTTATCTGTAAAGGTGTTCGGATACTCCTGAAGGATATCTTTGACAAGCTGTGTCGATTCGTAGGTGACATTGGTACGAACACTGCTTCGGATGCGGAAAGCGCCGGCTATAGTGGTGCCTGAGAAGCCGGAACCGATGCCATAGGTATAGCCTTTTCCTTCACGCAATTCCTGGGTCAGCCGGGATGCAAAACTTCCTCCGCCCAGAATATAATTCATTACGGTTGCGGGATAGTAATCCGGGTCGGTTTCCGGCATGGCCAGGTACCCGAAATTCAGAACTGACTGTTTGGCATCCGGCACGTCATAGAAATAGACTTTGGACTCCGTAATAGGCTCCGGTGTTTCGTAGGAAGGTACTTTGGCACCGCTGCTTTCCCAGTTTGCAATAAGGCCATCAAGGGATACCACAACTTCCTCTTCAGCCACAGAGCCCACAACATGCAAATCGGCCAGCGAAGGGCTAATATACTTTTGATAAAAAGACTTTAAGTCTGCCATAGTTATGGATTCCACACTTTCGGCAGTACCGATTGGATTATTAGAGAGTATATGGTCTTCGCCGTAGATTAACTTGTCAAATTCGTTTGAAGCGATGCTGTTGGGATCCCCTTTTTGCTGTGCGATACGGCTTAGAACACGCTGCCTGGCAAGCTCAAATTCCTTTTCATCCCAGCGCGGTTCCAGAATGATTTCCTCCAGCAGATCAATTGTTGCTTCGAAGTTGCGCGAAAGCGTATTTCCTGTGATGTTTATATTCTGGCTTCCGGCGTAGATGTTGAGGTTTGCTCCCAATTCATTGATTGCTTCCTCCAGCTCTTGCGGTGTCTTGCTGGCGGTTCCTTTCGTCATAAGTTCAGCCACAAGATTTGCCACACCGACCTTGTCAGGCTGATCCAGCATGAGGCCTCCCTTCAACCTGAGATTAAACTGAACCAGCGGGAGTTCACTGTTTTCGATGCCGTAAACGGCCATCTCATTGTCAAGGTCTGCGGTCCAAACATCCGGTATATTCATTTCGGGACTGTCACCGTAAGGCGGTTCTTTTGACCTGTCAAAAGAAGAGGGGGTCTTTTCGTAGCTTGAACTTTCTCCAAGGTCAAATTGCTCATCTTCTCTCCCCATGACAATTTTTTCTTCAGTAATCTTTGCAGCCTGGGAGTTATTTAATGCAAGGTCGGCCTGATTTTCGGGTACAAAGCTGGTAGCTATAAAGTTTTTGTCTTTTATATACTTTTCATAAGCACTCATGACGTCACTCTCGGTGACTGCAAGGGTGTTCTTAATGTCCTCGTTGATAAAGCCGGGATCGCCCGCAAAAATATTATACTGTGCCAGCTGAAAAGCTTTACCCAGTACGCTTGATAGCCCGTTGTAGAAATTGGTTTCAATCCCTGCTTTTATGCGATTCAGGTCACTCTCAGAGAATCCTTCCTCCTCGAACCTGCTAAATGCCTCATCAAGGGCTGCAGATACTTCATCCAAATCAACACCGGGATAAGCCCGTATGCGAAGCGATACTTCACCCGCAAGTTCCGAGTTCTGACTATACATGCTGACATTTGATGTGAGCTGTTTCTCTTCAATCAGCACCTGGTTCAAGGGTGCTTTTTTACCCTCACTGAGAAGCTGCGTGAGGATCTGTAACGCATAAGAATCAGGGTGGTAATTATGCACCCCGCTCCAGGTCAGGCGCAATTCAGGCAGCCGTGCAAAATTATCCTCGTAGTATAGTTTCTTGGTTTCATCCAGCCGAACGGGCTTCTTTTCTAAGGGTTCAACTTCTTGCCCGCGAGGGATATCATCAAAGTAATTGTGTACCCATTTTCGGGCCTGTTCCGAATCAAAGTCACCGGCGATGACCAGTGTGGCATTATTGGGCACATACCAGCGGTTATAGAACTCCTTGACATCATTTATGGTAGCGCTTTGCAGATCCTCCAGGGAGCCGATTACCTGCCAGCTGTATGGATGTCCCTCAGGATACAAATTTTTGTCAATTACATAGTTGGTGTGGCCGTAGGGCCGGTTGTCAACACCCTGCCGTTTCTCATTTTTTACCACTTGTTTCTCCTTAGCGACGACTTCTTCCGTTACCGTATTGATAAAATAGCCGACCTTGTCTGCTTCAGCCCAGATCATTTTTTCAAGGGCGTCGTTTGGAACAGTTTGGAAATAGTTGGTTCGATCACGGCTGGTGGATCCGTTTGCGCCGGAACCGCCAATACGGCTGCTCATTTTATCAAGGCCTCCCTTGCCCAGGTTTTC
>DATFJD010000480.1:0-3972 GCA_035269475.1 Halalkalibaculum sp. | reverse complement strand
GGCCCGCACCTACCGCTCTCTTATCAGGAAGGCGCAAAGAGGGCAGAATGACCTGCTGGATCTTTACGGGGCCACGGCACCCGCCGAATGCCTGGCGGTTGCCACGGAGTGCTTCATGGAAAAGCCGCAGGCCTTGAAACGTCACTATCCCGAACTCTACCGGCATCTTGCATCCTTCTTCGGTTTTGATCCGGTTAAGCTTTATAATTTTTAGCCACAGATCCGCACAGATTTTGTATTTGATTTGCCTTGTAAAGCGATTTGGCAATTCGCTCTACGATTTCATTTAAACTTTTCGGCCTTCCGTTTAATCTTCGGCTTTGATCCGGTTAAGATATACCGTTTTTAGCCACAGATCCGCCGGCAGTCGGACAAGTTCCGCACAGATTCTTGCCAGCGGTCAGCGGTCAGCGGTCAGCGGTCAGCGGTCAGCGGTCAGCGGAAAGTATTTTGCCGACATATATCATCCAAATAATTCACGGTAAAAAAAGCTTAGCTATTATCTAGTATTTCCCCCGCCAGTATAGCCGCCTCCTTATCGGCGAAGCCTCTGTCTTGATGCACCCTTACCAGTTTGGGACGCTGCTCCTCCAGGAAACGATCTTCCGGCAAGTCGTCAATAATTACGTAACTATCTAAAGATTCATTGTACTCATCCATCCACTTCGCAATTTCATCTCCGCGGCTGACAGACGAGAGCTCTTCCTCATAAATTAAAGACGGTGTTATTCCCACCATATACTTCGAATCAATATCATTTTTGGCCAGCAATCCTCGAAGCTCCTCCTCATTGTGATTATAACGCCAGGTTGAGCTGATGACGATACGGGCGTTGAATTGTTCGCAAAGCAGCGTTATATGGCGACAGGCAATGGGACACCAGTTATTGCTGCTCATATGCCCGGTTTCCTTTTTCTGACGCCGGAGGTGTTGCATGGTATTCACCACACCGTCAATGTCCAGGAAGATGATATTTGTTGAATCAGTAATTGGTTATCGGGAATTAGTTATTGGTTATTTTAGCCACAAATCTGCACAGATTATTATAATTCTCACTGTGAAACTTTGTGGCACAGCCAACCTCGGGATGGACTGCAAATATCTTTTACTCATTACTTCTTACTCACTACTCATGACTCATCACTCACGACTTACCGCCCCTCAATAAACCCACAATACCGGCGATTGCTGCCGCCCCACCGCCTGCCATCATCCAGATGCCCTGCTGAGAACCCGACCCGCCAAGAAACTGATCCACCTCCGATTGAAAGGATTGATATTCGTCATAGCCGAAATAAAGAAGTATGATTCCGCCGATTAGCAGGCCTGCAGAGATTGCTTTTTTCATGGTCATAACTCTGATATTAGTTGCCATTTGAGTGTCTGGATCTATTATAGCTAATAAATTTCAGGATGAAGAACAAAATCAACGCATTTTTTGCCACAAATCTACACAGATTAAAAAAACTCGGTAATACAGTCTGGCTTGGCATGACTGTATATACTTACTCATCACTCATTACTCCTTACTCGTTTATTCAAAACCATCTAATGCCAAATTCCACACCATACATTAAAATTCAAATTATTTAATGTATATGTCAACATAAAACCTTATGTTTGAGGTCAAAAGGTCCATCATACCTTAATAAAAACTTATTTTAATGTCCCAAAAACCCCTCTGGCGGGTCAATCCCGACCGCAACACCCCCTGGAATGAGCTGCCCGAGCTTCCTATTGATGAAGAACTTTACCGCACCGTCGATATCTATGAACAGCTCGGTAAGTCCAAACAGGCTTTGGGACTCCTTTCCGGCAGAAGCGCCGCAATCCCCAACCAGGCCCTGCTAATTAACAGCATCACTTTACAGGAGGCAAAAGAATCAAGTGCCATAGAAAACGTGTTCACCACCGATGACGATCTATACCAAGCTTTCAGTGACAGCAAGTTTGACGACAATGTACCGGCTCCCACAAAGGAAGTGCTTCGTTACCGCGAAGCCATCTGGCAGGGACAGGCTTATCTGCAACAGCACGGAGCCTTTGATATTGAATACTTCGTCAGCCTGTACCGTGAAATAAAGGAGAGCCGCGACGGCATTCGTCCACCCTTCGCGCGAACCTACATACGACAGGGTGGTAGCGGACCTAATGCAGGCAAAAGGGCTTATACGCCGCCAAAAGGGGAAGGCATCGTAGAAAAAAAGCTGCAAAACCTGGTAGCCTTTCTAAATGATGAAAATATACCTCCGGACGAACCGCTTCTTAAGATGGCCATCGCACACTTTCAATTCGAGGCCATTCACCCATTCAGGGATGGAAACGGGCGCGCCGGACGTATTATTAATATTCACTATATCACTCAGGCCGGACTGCTGGATCTCCCTATTCTTTTTATGAGCCGGTTCATCATCGAACATAAGGAAGAGTACTATGATACCCTCGCAGGAGTTTCGCAGCGGGGCGATTGGGAAAGCTGGATTATGTATATGCTGCGTGCTGTAGAATCAACAGCCCGGCTTACCTATCAAAAGGTCAATGACATACTCGAAGCAAGGGAGAGTGTGTTAAAAGTAGTAGAGGACGAGACGAGCTTCCAGCGTCCCGGCCAGCTGGTAGATATGATTTTTACCCAACCCTTCACCAAAGTAAATCACCTGACCGATGCCGGCATCTATGCCGAAAATACCGCACGCAACTATCTCAATGAACTTGCGGAGATGGGCGTGCTGGAAAAGAGACAGATTAAAGGGCGGCACTACTACCTCAATTCTGAGCTACAAGAAATACTGGCCTACTAGTCTGATCATTTAGCCACAGATCTAAACAGATTAAGAAAACTCCGTGCACCTCTGCGCCCCCTCTGTGAAACTTTGTGATACAGCCGACTCAGCATGAGGGTATCCTTACTCATTACTCATTACTTATTACTCATCTCTCAAACCCTTATCTTACACTAAACAAATCTAACTCCAAACACCTTACATGAGAAACAATGATATAATACAAAGCATCCGCTACATGCTGGATATTGATGACGTTAAAATTGCGCACATCCTGAAGCTTCGAGACTACAAGCCCCGGCGTGAAGAAGTATCTGCGATTTTTGAAGATTCCGACGAACCGGGCGAGCAGAAACAGCAGGATAGCAGTGATGAACTGATGGCGCACTTTCTCGATGGGCTTATCTACTACCTGCGCGGCAAGAGCGACAAGCATCCGCCACGGCCTATAAAGACGCCCGTTACCAACAATATGGTATTAAAAAAACTACGAGTAGCTTTTAAGCTGCAAGAAGATGACATGCATGACATCATGGAAGCGGCCGGATTCCCCCTGTCCAAGCCCGAAATGAGCGCCCTCTTCCGCAGCGAAGGAAGCAAAAACTACCGCGAGTGCGGGGACCAGATTCTGCGCTACTTTCTGAAAGGACTGACCATGCGTGTTCGAGAAGAGGCATAGGTTTATTTAAGCCACAGATTAACACAGATTATTAATAATTTCGGACGCAGGATTAGTGGATAATAAAAATCTGTTACTCACGAAGTGCCCTTTCTACCCACCCCGGTTTCTGATGAATCAGAAACCTGCCCCTCCCAGGAGGGGACTTTCTCGTTGTTTCTGATGTGTGGCAATTATTTCAAAATTGAAGCTTTAAATTCACTCTTCCTAATTAATAACTAATTGATGAAGAGGCAATTACAAGTCCCCTGCCGGGAGAGGAGATTAAGACCGAGTTCATCGAGGACGTAAATCAGGGTGGGTACTCCCCTTGAACTGAGGGTCGCCACCACACTACAAAATCCTTACTCATTACTTGTCACTCAATACTCACATCTCATATCTCATATCTCAAGACTATTAATTCAAAATTATGCCGCCAATTCCGTACCTTTACACCGGCTATGAGTCAGCCACCCATTCCTAATTCGTAATTCCAAATTCCTAATTCAGAAAGCAGTGAGTGACCAA
>DATFJD010000479.1:0-7354 GCA_035269475.1 Halalkalibaculum sp. | reverse complement strand
GTATGCCGTTTGGGCATTTGTAGGCTATCTGGTTCTGCTGATCGGCATCGGAATCTACTCTTCCCGGTTTTCTTCAGAAGGGATCAGTGAGTTCTTCATCGGCGGAAGGAAGATGAGCCGCTTTGTGGTAGCGCTTTCCGCGGTGGTTTCGGGACGCAGCGCCTGGCTGCTGCTTGGGGTTACCGGCATGGCTTATGCCCAGGGAGCCTCGGCCGTCTGGGCTGTGATAGGCTATATTGTGGTAGAGTTGTTCCTGTTTCTCTATTACGCACGCCGCTTGCGGAATTTCTCAGAAACCTACGACTGCATCACCATCCCGGACTTTTTTGCCGAACGCTTTAATGACAAAACGGGCACCCTGCGCATCCTGCTGGTGGTGGTTTTTCTGATATTCATGGTCAGCTATGTTTCCGCCCAGTTTGTTGCCGGCGGCAAAGCTTTTGCCTCGAGCTTCCACATCGACCAGTCTACCGGCATCATCCTTTCTGCGGTCATTATCCTGGCCTATACCGTTTTGGGTGGATTTCTGGCTGTGAGTCTTACCGACATGTTCCAGGCCATCTTTATGTTATTTGCACTGGTGGTGCTGCCTTTTATTGCCATTGCCAATGCCGGGGGGCTGCAGGCCGTGCTTTCTCAACTGACCGAAATGGAAGCTTCACTGGTGGACCCGATGGCCCTTTCTATAGGTGCACTCGTTGGTTTTTTGGGTATTGGGCTCGGCTCGCCCGGCAACCCGCATATCCTTACCCGCTATATGTCAATTGATGATGTAAACCAGCTGCGATGGACGGCCGTAGTGGGTACCGCCTGGAATGTGATTATGGCCTGGGGTGCCATTTTCATCGGGCTGGCCGGACGCGTTTATTTCCCTGAAGTGGATCTGTTGCCCGGATCCGATACTGAGAATCTGTACCCGGTCCTTGCGCAGCAGCACCTGCACCCGATTATTTTCGGCGTGGTGGTTGCTTCTATCTTTGCGGCTATAATGTCAACCGCAGATTCCCAGCTGCTGGTTGCCGCTTCTGCCGTGGTACGCGATATTTATGACCGTATTCTGAATCGCGGAAAAGAGATCCCGCAAAAGAAACTGGTGCTCTATAGCCGCCTGGTTGTTTTGGTTCTGGTGGTTTTTGCCCTCGCTTTTGGACTCCTCGCGCAGGAGCTCGTCTTCTGGCTGGTACTCTTCGCCTGGGCCGGCTTGGGAGCCGCTATCGGCCCGACCTCCATACTGGCTCTCTATTGGAAGGGCACCACCAAAGCCGGTGTCATCGCCGGGCTGCTGACAGGCACCTTTGTTACCATTATCTGGTACTATATACCGGTCTTGAAAAATAATCTCTATGAGCTTATTCCCGCATTCATATTAAGCCTGCTGGCTACCTGGCTGGTCAGCCTCTACACTCAAAAGCCCGATAATATTGAAGAGGTGTTCATAGAACTCGAGAAATGAGGAAGGGAGGCCGGAGAAAGGAGAAACGGAGGAAAGGAGACCGGAATGAGCGGAAAATCCATTCAGGTTCTGAGGGAGCTTTGCTCCCGTGGTTTGAGCACTATGCCAGTGAGTGAGCCGCTACTTCTCTCATCCGAAGCTCTGCTTCGGCTGAAGTATCGACCATGATCCTTCAGCTTTGCCCCGTCCTTTGCTTCCGAAGCAGAGCTTCGGAAGCAGGAGTTGGTCAGGGTGAAGCGTTGTGAGGGAGTACCACTCCCGCCGAATTAGCACGACACACGGGAGCAGAAAAGCCCGATAATATCGAAGAGGTCTTTGTTGAGCTCGAAAAATAGAAAAGGCTATTTCACAAAGTCTTAGTGTAACTTTGAGGATTCTTTGTGGTACTTTGTGAAATAGCCCTTTCCAATTTTTATTTCTGTTCTTTCTTTCCAACCATTACATTAAGAATCAACGATTTAACAAACGGGGACAATAGCTGTGACTTCATTACTATCTAAGGAAGACCGGGAAAAGTGGCACGCGGGTAACCATCATCATATATATGAGAAAATGGGTGCCCACCTCACAGATAAGGGAGTGCGATTTGCCGTCTGGGCCCCTCATGCCCATAGTGTCAGCGTCGTCGGACCCTTTAACCACTGGGACGGCCGTGAAAATCCCATGGAAAAAGACGAGGAAACGGGCATCTGGTCAACCGAAGTCGAGGATGTGCAGCACTGGGCGCTTTATAAGTACGAGTTGAAAACCGGGCCCGATGAGCCTCCTTTTCTAAAATCAGATCCCTATGCATTTTACTGCGAGTTGCGTCCAAAAACCGCCTCCATCGTATATGATCTGGATGGATTTGAATGGGAGGATGAGGAGTGGGTGGAGAGCCGGAGTGACCTTCAAGGCTTCGATAAACCCATGTCGATTTATGAAGTGCATATCGGTTCCTGGAAGCTGAAAGGCTGGCAAAACAGTGAATACCTCACCTACCGAGAACTGGCTGACGAGCTTATTCCCTATGTAAAAGAAATGGGTTTCACGCATATAGAACTGATGCCAATCTCGGAGTATCCTTACGATGCCTCCTGGGGGTACCAGGTTACCGGCTATTATGCGCCAACCAGCCGTTATGGAGAGCCCAAAGAGTTTATGCACTTTGTCAATGAATGCCACAAGGCGGGAATCGGCGTGATACTCGACTGGGTGCCCGGTCACTTTCCCAAAGACCAGCAGGCGCTGCAGATGTTTGACGGGCAGGCTCTGTATGAGCATGAGCATCCCTTTCGCAGGGAGCAGAAAGACTGGGGGACCCATGTTTTCGATTACAGCAAACCGGGTGTGCGCAACTTTTTGATTTCAAATGCAGCTTACTGGAGCGACAAGTTTCATATAGACGGATTGCGCGTTGACGCCGTGGCTTCCATGCTATACCTCGACTATTCAAAAAGCCATGGAGAATGGCTGCCTAACCAGTATGGCGGCAATGAAAATATAGAAGCCATAGAATTTCTGAAGGAGTTCAACAAGGTGATGAAGGATGAATATCCCGGTGTGCTTACCATTGCGGAGGAATCGACCTCGTGGGCAGGTGTAACCGATTCACCTGAAAACGGCGGGCTCGGCTTTGATTATAAGTGGAATATGGGTTGGATGAATGATACGCTCAGCTACATGGAGATGAATGTGAAGGGCAGGTACCGTAATCCCCGAAAGATCACTTTCCCGATGGTATATGCTATGAATGAGCAGTTTGTGTTGCCCTTGTCGCACGATGAGGTAGTGCATCTGAAAAAACCGCTGGCCTATAAAGCACCCGGGAAGCATGAACAGCAGTTTGCCAACCTGCGCCTCTTGTTTAGCTATATGATGGGTTTTCCCGGAAAGAAGCTGCTTTTCATGGGCGGCGAGTTTGGCCAGACCAGCGAATGGTCTGAAGACCGTCAGCTCGACTGGCACCTGCTGCAACATAAGCCGCACGAGGGCATGCAGCGACTGGTATCGGATCTGCTTGATATTTACAACAATCAGGGATCACTATACGAGCAGGAGAAAAACTACCAGAGCTTTGAATGGATCCACATGGGCGAGGAACACGGCGGGGTCTTCTCCTTTTTGCGTAAAGCCAAGGATTCTCAAAACCACCTCTTTTTTATCCTGAATTTTTCTGATTCAGAGATCTTTGAATACTCTCCGGGGCCCTTTGAAGGGATGCGGTACAGGCTGCTGGTTAATACCGATTCGGAATATTACGGCGGCAATAACAGGGGTTCTCTGAGTGAGCCTCATAAGGATTCCCGCCAGGTTTGCGGACTGGCTCCCTTTTCCGCATTAATTCTCAAATCAATTTATTAACACAGGGAACAAAGACGGGTTTAGAATAATAAAATGAGCCCAAGCTTTATTAACAAGGTTCGTTTTAGTATCTTTGACCGTTTAATTTGTCAAAATAAGTTTCTAAATGGCTTTCAAGCTCAACCATCTCCCTAAACGTACTGAAAAACCCAGAGAAAAAGGCATGACGCTGGTCCTTGATAAAGGATTAAGTGTTAGGCAGGTGGAGGATATTTGCGAGTCCAGCTCGGGTTATATGGATATTGTTAAGCTGGGATGGGGAACCAGCTATGTAACACAGAATCTCGAAGACAAGCTTGCCGTCTACGCCAATGCCAATATCCCGGTTTATTTTGGCGGAACGCTTTTCGAAGCGTATGTATTGCGCGATCAGCTGGATGCCTATATGAAGCTGCTCGATCGCTTCAACATCCGGCACGCGGAGGTTTCAAACGGTACTATCTGGCTTTCCGATAAGCGCAAAATTGAGATCATCCGTAAGATGAGCAAGCATTTCACCATCCTTTCCGAGATTGGCAGTAAAAACCCAAATGATATTATCCCGCCCTACAAGTGGGTGAAGATGATTCAAAATGAACTGGAAGCAGGCGCCTGGAAAATTATATGCGAGGCCCGTGAAAGCGGCACCGTAGGGGTGTTCAGGCCCAATGGGGAAGTTCGTTCGGGACTTATTGACGAAATAGCCGATCAGATCTCTGTTGACAACCTGATTTTCGAGACGCCTCAAAAAGAACAGCAAGTTTGGTTTATCAAAAAGTTTGGAAGTAATGTTAATCTCGGAAATGTACAGCCTACCGAAGTAATTCCTGTCGAAACCTTACGACTTGGCCTTAGAAGTGATACCTTATTCGATTTCTATTCCTTTGACGACGGGGAGATGGACCAGCTTTATGTCAATAAAGACAAAGAAGGGTCCGAAGAATAACTAAATAATTCTAACGAAGTAATTCTGATCTATTTATGAAAGTATTATACGCTGCTGCTGAAATATCTCCATTTGCCCGTATGACAAATACCGCGGATCTTCTGCGTTTTTTACCGGCCTCTTTACAGGATAAGGGCTACGAGATACGTATCCTTTTACCAAAGTACGGCACGATCAATGATAGAAGAAATCGTTTGCATGAAGTGATCAGGCTGTCGGGCATCGAGGTTGAAATAGGCGATGAGGTGGAAGAAATGGGTATTAAGGTTGCCAGCATACCCAATGCCAAGCTTCAGGTTTACTTTTTGGATAATGACACCTATTTCAAGCGTAAGTCGCTTTTTACCAAGCCTGACTCAAACGAGCACTACGAAGATAACGACGAGCGTATAGTTTTCTACAATAAAGGAGTACTCGAAACAGTTATGAAGCTTGGTTGGAAGCCGGATATCATCCACTGCCACGACTGGCCTTCAGGGTTGATACCGTTTCTGGTCAAGCAGTCTTACAAAGATGTAGAACTGTTTAAGGATACCGAACTGGTTTATAATATTCACCATCCCGAAAACTTTGGCATATTTGATGAAAGCATCCTGGATTTGATTTCGGTGCCCGATTCAGTCGACCGGTCAAAGTTTGTGAAGGACGGAAAGGTTGATTTGCGACATCTCGGTATGTTATTCAGTGATCATGTAGTCACCGGTAATCAGATTAAAGATCAACTGGATGACGAGCTGAAGGAGATGGGTATTGAAGCAACCAGGATACAGGGTTCCCCTGAAATGGTCTCCGATAAATTTGCCGACTATTATGAAGAAATAGCCGGTAATAGTGAAGATGAAGAAGAATAATAAATTTTAAATATAGAGTGGTTTCACGTTGCAGGATTTAATGAGTGTTGCACGAAAAAATGCAACTGTTTTTTGCCTTTTCCTTGTAGTTTCAGTTTCCGGATTTTTACTGACGGGTTGTGAAAGCCCCGGTTCTGTCGGTGGATCTTTTACGGATCCCGGCACACAGGTTCAGGATACGGTTTTTGCCGTTAATGATGTTCAGACAGATTCTTTTACTACCTTTTCGGGGAGGCTTTCGTTTTTCTCGGCAGGTCAGTTTAATGATCCGCTTTTTGGTGATCTCAGTGTGAGATCGTTTATCAAGCCATCACTACCCGGCCTGACCTCGGATACCCTGAGCAGTAACGTACAGATGAATCTGCGACTGCTGATAGAAGACGGCTCCATATACGGCGATACGCTTTCAACCGCCGAATATGACCTCGTCGAGATTGACCAGATCTGGCGTGGAAGGGCGGTAGAACTGAATGATGAGCTTGAGCTGTCCCAAAACCTTGTCGGATCATTTTCTGTTGATGAATCAACCGATTCCCTTGACGTACCGCTGGCATCGGAATGGGTTCAGCGATACCGCGCCTATTATAATACGATTAGCGCCAATCGTGACTCGCTGTATCTATATGACTTTCACGGCCTCGCCCTGGTCCCCCGGAATCAATCTAAAATTATACCTTTCGATCCATCCCGCGTCCGTTTTGTGACGATTGACACCGGTTCGGACACCAGCAGGATTACCCCTTCGCAATGGGCATATACCCTGAATCGCTCTAACACCGCCGATGCTCCGAACGGTACATCGAAAACAATCAGTACCTTCGAAAAAGTGCTGAAATTTGACCTGGATTTGAGTAAAGAAGATATAGGGACTGTTAATATTTCAAAAGTTGAGCTGGTTTTCTATCAGAATGATCAGGCTTTGCAAAGTTCAATCAGCCAGTCATCAAGTTCAGCCAGAAGGCCGGTTGTAAACTCTGCCGGGCTATATTTCAGCCGTCCCGAAGATGTGCCCATATCACTTTCAACGTCCAGCCCCATATCGCGGGCAGCATATAATGCAGCGGATGGCTCTTATCGATTTGACATTACAGGCTTCACCAATGGTGTGTTGCTTGACGGGACCGGTGATGAAGGTTCCTTTTATTTGACCCTGCAGTCTAACAACGGCATTATTAGCTCAAGTCTGCTCTATAATGATCAGGGCCCCGAGGGAAAAAGACCGAAAATAATCGTTACTTATATAAATACTAAAGACAGTTAGTGTTGAGAAGAATTTTATACACCATAATAGTTTCTGCACTTGTACTTTCATTTACAGGTACAGCCAATGCACAGCAAGGCGGAGATGGCCAGGTTCGCACCGGTACGCTATATTCTAAAGTGGGTGTAGGTTTTCCGGTGGATCTGGGCAGTTCTGCAGCCGACGGCATGGGCCTGAACGGCGTTTCCTTTATTGAACCGTTTGTTCCCGGGCTCGCAAATCCCGCACAATGGGGAAGCACCTCATTTGGCCTTGCAACAGGAGGGCTTAGCCTTCAGAGTTTCAACGCCAGCAGCAACCAGGGCAGCACCACGAATTCAACGTTTTCTGCCGATTACTTCCAGGTACAGCTTCCGCTGGTTCGCAACAAGTTGGGTGTGTCTGCATCCCTGGCACCGCTAACGCGTTCTGCTTTTCAGGTTTCGGAAACCGGTAGCCGTATTACAAATGACGGAACTGCCGTCGATACCCTGAATTATAGCGGTGAAAATACCAGCAACGGCGGAGTCAGCATGTTCGAA
>DATFJD010000478.1:0-4286 GCA_035269475.1 Halalkalibaculum sp. | reverse complement strand
AGGCTATTGCCGAAAACCTGCAGAAGGTTTCATCTTACTCAGATACCCCCTATTTCAGAAATAATGGGGTGCTGCGTCCGGCTATCACCCCTAAAATGGCCGGCAAAATGCGCGAAAGGTATGAAGAGACTACCTGGGACGAGGGCTGGTGTCACTGGATGTCGGAACAGGAGATCAAGGAAAAGCATCCCGGGATTACTTGTGTTGAAGGCGGACTCTGGCTGCCGGTGGGCATTTCTGTTGACGCCGGCCGCTATTTGCAGGCACTGGCATCCTACCTGCAGGAAAAGGGTGTACATATAATCACCGGGCTGAAGCCGGAACCGATCCGCTCATCACCGTATTGGGAAATAGATCACGATGGCCATCACATTCAAACCAAGAACCTGGTCTATGCCACCGGTTTCGGAACGCTTTCCGTTGATTACTGGAAAGATATTGATTTCCACCCCATCAAAGGACAGGTGGCCACGTTCCGGTTTGAATCAGGTGAACTCAACTTTGATCATTCCATCTCCAGCCTCGGCTATATCGCCAACCTTAAAGGCAAAGAAGAACATACCTTCATCCAGGGAAGCACCTACGAACATGATTTTGATGATATTCAACCCAGTGCATTTGGCAGGGACTACCTGAGAAAAAGACTGCGGCGGACCCTTCCCGTACTGGAAGAGTATTCTGAAATTGTTAGCCAGTGGGCGGGCGTCCGCGTCTCAACACCCAATCGCAAGCCGGTGCTCGGTAGGCATCCTGAATTTGATAACCTGCATCTTTTTGCGGGACTGGGCTCTAAGGGACTGCTTTACGGGAAGTTTTTGGCCGACCACTATGCCGATCACCTAGTCAATGGAACAGGCCTGTTTGAGGAAATCAGCATACAGCGGATGGTCGGGAACGGCTAAACGTAGTTGCAGGCAGTCACTCGCTGAATTGTGACACGGGCTCTGTTTTTCTTGAACTATTATCCTGCGGGTGACTATTCGCTTAGAGGCTCATCGGATAACAATTCTCCCCTGCTGTTGACTTCCCAGCTGCCGTAAAGCGGCTGCTTATTTAAATGCTCAATCTTACGGGTTACATACTGAATTTTCTTTTGAGCATCCTCCCTGTTCTCCAGGATATATCGTACCTTCATCCAGGCATATATCTCATCTTCGGGCTCCCCATTCCAGTAAAAACTAAACAGCTTAAGTACCTCGTCTTCATAGGTATCGGAGGTAAATCGCTTTACGAAATAGGTCAGGACATAGCTTAACGGGATGGCGATAAGCAGGGCAACCAGTTCAAATATGGCAATTTCGGTATCAGGCATGGTAATTAGTTTTAAAAAAGAACCAAAAAATCCGCTGCTTCATTTCACTCTCAAATAAAGTTACACCGGACGGCACCGTTACCGCTTCCGGCTCCTGCATATTTAAAGGTCTGATTGAACAAAAACTGCTACAGGTAAATATTCTCTTAATAACCCAATAGAGCAGGGCTTATAGTATCAGCCATTCAATCAGAACAGACACTTTCTGCTTTTTTATTCAGCATAACTCTTTATATAAAATTAAATGTACCCTTATCTTTAAACAGACACAATTAATCTGTATTAATACTCGCGGTGCAATAGCAGCAGTGATTTATCAGTTTTTTGGAATCTATGTCCCAAACTCGTTACTATTGGCAGGATAACTGATTGGATATCATTTATCATAACCTCTATTATAGTATAGAATGAGTGAATCCATAGATGCATTGCGATTAAACCTAGGAGGCGGCGGTTTGCTCGTCATGAACGTCTCCCTGGCCTTTATTATGTTCGGCGTTGCGCTGGAGCTGACCATAAAGGATTTTAAAAACGTAGTTCGTAACCCGCGTTCCACACTTGTAGGCTTATTTTCACAATTTCTGCTGCTGCCTTTGCTTACGTTCCTTATTGTCTGGTTCCTGGAGCCGAGTGCTAGCATGGCGCTGGGCATGTTCATGGTCGCAGCCTGTCCGGGTGGTAATATTTCCAATTTCTTTTCCGTGCTTTCCAAAGGCAACGCGGCCCTATCCGTCAGCCTTACCGCCATTGCCACGCTGCTGGCCATCGTCATGACTCCTTTCAATTTCACTCTTTGGGCCGGCTTTTACGGTCCGACGAATGAGATTCTCCGGGAGGTTAGCCTCAACTTGTTTGAGGTGTTTAAGATCATTGTGCTGATACTGGGTATCCCCCTGGTACTGGGAATGGCCTTACGGCACTACCGCGAAAAGATGGCCATACGGCTTTCCCCGTGGATCAAAGGATTCGGGGTGGTATTCTTTGCCGGATTTGTACTGGTGGCCTTTGGCATGAACTATGAAAATTTCATCACCTACGTGCACTTGGTTCTGGTACTGGTCTTCATACATAATGCCTTCGCGCTGACCGGAGCCTATGGAGTGGCCAGCCTGGCAAAGCTTCCTTTTGAAGACCGTAAATCCATTGCCATTGAAACAGGCATTCAAAATTCCGGACTCGGGTTACTATTGATCTTCAACTTCTTTGAAGGGCTGGGCGGCATGGCTCTGGTCGCTGCCTGGTGGGGTATCTGGCACATCATCGTAGGGCTGGCACTCGGCTGGTACTGGTCTATCGGTAAGTCAGCTATAGAACGGGTACTCAGCAACGCCTGATGCAAATAAATAAGGCTTCACCAAGCAAACTCTTTACGAGCCTGCTCAACAAAGCCATCGCTCGGTGTGCCTGCGCTCCGAAGCTTTAGCGCAGGAGTGCGGAGAGGGAGGGATTCGAACCCTCGGTACCCGTGAGGGCACACTCGCTTTCCAGGCGAGCCCGATCGACCACTCTGGCACCTCTCCAATATATCAACAAAAATCCTGCCTCTTCAGATGCCACAAGACCCTACCGGTATCCGCCGGCTGGCGGACACATCTCGCTTTCCAGGCGAGCCCGATCGACCACTCTGGCATCTCTTCATAGGTCTGTAATTTCTTAAATTGCAAATTAATTACGATCGACAAATCAGCATAACTGACTGTCCCTTTGCAATTAAGAAGCGCAAAGATAGAGGAATTTTACAGCACTATCAAAAATTAAAATCCGTAATTAAACCAGTGTTTGGTATACGATTTCACCACTTTGCCCTGATCTTTTGCGGGCCGGAACCGCCACTGCAGTGCCGCTTCAAGGGTAGCATTCGTCAACCCATAGTTGATACGATCCACAATTTTAAAATCGTCAGATTCCTTGTCATATAGTTTGATCTGTGAGATGGTAGCCTCTTCCACCTGTCCCTGCTTATCGACCAAGAAACTGACCAGGATCTCTGCTTTGATATCGGCTTGCCTGGCTGCTTCGGGCAGGGTCGGTTCCACAATCCGGATGATGCTTGGCGGGAGCTGGGGGTTGCTGGCCACACGGTCGGAATCGCCTACTCTGCCAAGGCCGACCACCGACATCGAATCGGAATATTCCGAAATATCGATATCCTCCAGTGTAAGTATCTCTTCCTCTATCACCTGGTCATTGGGCACCGGAACCGGTACCTGCGGACGCGGAGGCGGGGGCGGACTGCTTTTCTGCGTAGTGATCTGTACTTCATCAATAATGGCTTCGCTGTCGGTATAAACGATATCCTGGTAGGTTCTATCCTGGTCGGGTACCGGCCATAAGGTGAATACGGATATCACAATCAGTTCGGCAACCACGATACTGCCAAGTATCCTGTTCTTATAGGATACCTCCGAACTTATGATATCTTTCAAATCTTTTTCCAAAATGAGATAATTCGCGTAATTGCCTTATGATTTTTCCTTTCGGAGGCGTTCAAGTTCTCTTTCAATTTTAAGGTATGCAGTCTCCTTAATCTCTTCCGTATTTTCAAATTCCTGGGGATCTATAGGGTCAAGTACAGAAATTTTGAAGGTCTGCCGGGGGTCTATCCTCCAGGATCCGGACGGCATGGCCTCATACCCACCGTTATGAACGATGGGTAACAGGTTAAAATTATACCGCTTTGCCATTAAAAAAGCCCCGTTTTTAAATGCTTTCAGATTACCGTCCTCCGTTCGTGTACCCTCCGGAAATATCATACCCGGTATGCCATTCTGAATCGGCTGTACCAAATAGTCCAGTTTCTTCACAGATTTTAGGCTGTATCGCTCAATCGCTATTTGACCGGTCATGAATATAATCCATCCCAATATGGGAATTTTAAACAAACTTTTCTTAGCCACCCATTTCATGCTCCAGGGCAGCAGGTAAAACAGCGGAAGGTCTAGAAAACTCTGGTGGTTGGCTATCACGATGGTAG
>DATFJD010000477.1:0-9026 GCA_035269475.1 Halalkalibaculum sp. | reverse complement strand
AGTGCCAAAATCTATAGTGTAGGTATTCTGAGTTATGGCAAAAGTGCCGGCTTTAAAGAGCTTTGGAAATGGATAAAACAGTGATAGATGTGAGATGTGAGATGTGAGATGTGAGACGTGAGACGTGAGACGGGAGGCGTGAGACGGTGTCAGTCCCTGAATTAGCTTGACCGTTATTAGTGATTGTTAGTTTAGATTAATAGTACAGTACGGATATTCTCGCGCCCTGTCAATGAGTTTGGTTTGGAGGGCACCCTCCAAAAATTCCGGCGTATTTTCTGAGCGGATCACCTCGACTTTTCGCTTACTTTTGGGTAGTTGCCAATAGTCCTGCTCGTACTCCGCCGGCGAGCGGCGGCCCAGAGCGCCGTGATGGCGCTTGGTGTTATAGTCGCCTACCGCCTGCTTGCTGAAGCGCTTAAGCTGTCGATAGCTGTCCAGGGCCCGGGGAATCAAATATTCGTTCTTGATCACCCCGTTAATGCGCTCGGCAAAGGCATTATCGGTGGCTTTCCGCCCCATGCTGATCCCGATCCTGTGGGATCGCAGCAGCCGCAAATAGCGCCCGTCGGTATACTGACTGCCCCGGTCAGAGTGATGGACCAGTCCGGCCAGCTCCCCGGGACCGGGCTCCGTCAACGCCATCTGCAGGGCCTCAATATTGGCATCGGCCCGAAGATTGTTACTGACGGCATAGCCGACGATCCGGCGCGTGTACACATCGATGATGAAGGTCAAATAGTAAAACCGACCCCCTGCTTTGATGTAGGTAATGTCGCTCTGCCACACCCGGTTCGGGGCGCCAACCAGGCGTCCTTCAATCAGATTCTCAAAGACCTTATGAGCGGGGATGGTCGTGCGCATCCGGTTGACCGGGCGACGGACACCATAGCCCAGGTGCATAAAAATATCACAGAACTTATCCCGGCCCATCCCCTCCGGCTGCAGCTGCCAGTAGAGCTTCTGCAGGCCTTCTCCGGGGTGCTCCTCGCGGCGCTCGTCCACCCGGCCGATCACCTTGCGGATCATGGCCAGTTCGGCGGACTCGCGGCGAAAATGATCCCATACGCCTTGCTTGCTAATGCCGATTACCTTGTATAGATCGTTTAAACTATAGCCAATCATCTGCCGGTGCTCTCGGAACCACTCGATGGCTTCGAAGAAAAACTTTTTTTTACATCCAGATCGTATTCTTCTTCCGCCAACTCGATCATCTTCTGCAGAAAATCGACTTTAATCTGTTTCTGGCCCACAACCTGTTCAAGCTCTGCGATTTTCTTCTGGAGATCCGTTACTTTCTGGTCGGTACTTTCAGACATTTCGATAACATTTATGCTGGGGGAATCCCCGGGGGAATATTTATAGATCCATCGGTAGATGGTTTGCGGGGAGCAATGATACAAATCTGCGAGTTCTTTTACCGTATATTTTCCCGAGCGAAATTCTTCGACGGCTTTACGGCGAATCTGTTCGCTGAATTGACGGCGTTTATTTAGTTTTCGTTTGTTCATAACTTGTGGCTTTAGCGGTCAAGCTATGTTAGGGATGGACACGGAAGGCGTGAGAATAATATCAAGGCAAAAACCATACATGCCCTTCCACGGGAGTGAAACTCCCTCTAAGCATATATTAAGATCTCATATCTCAAGACTCATTACTCAAGACTCACTACTCATTACTCCTTCAATAGCATCTTCATAGCATCATAGACCCGCTGGTCGTATTCATCCTGAACCAGGCTCTCGAGCAGCTCCCGGTACTCCAGTCCGGTGATTTTCGGAAGGCCGGTTACCGTTATATAGCGAATGCGGGGATCCGGATCGGCTAGAAGTTCTTTCGTCCTGGCTTCCCAGTCTGCAGGAGCATGATCGTGCTGAAGCAGTATCTTCAGGGCTGACGAGCGAACCTTATAATCATAGACATCAGAGATATAAAATTCTGCCTGCCTAACCGCCTTATCAATATTGCCCCTATTGGCTAGTTCCTGAATAGCAAAAATGGCTTTATGGCCGGAGGTATCCGTTCGTACCATATTTGATACAAACCCCTCAAATGCACTTGAATCGGCTACAGATGAATACGTTCGGGTGGCTTTCTTGAATATCTTCAGGCTATCGGCTTCAAGAGCATAGTTTCTAACCTGTTGCTGAATGGATTCATTGCCGGGGTAGTTCTGCAATACCGTAAGAGCTGCCTCCTGTATTTCCCTGTTTTCACTTCTCAGCGCATCGAGAAAAACCTGCTCGGTTCCGCTGGCCCCGCCGGTAATTTCCCCAAATGATCTCAGCAAAGCAGCCTTAACCCCGGGTTCCAGTTCCCTGCTCATAAAATCCTTGATAGCCAGCTGAAGATCGGGATCATCGGAATGGTAGCCCAGCTTTTCCGCGGCTTCTACCCTCTCCTCAAGCGTAGTGGCATTGCGGAGCTGGTAGATCAAAAATGAGGCCGGCTTATACTGCTCTAAAATAAGATTTGGCCTGTCTCCTGTGGTTATGGTAACGTTCTCAACCAGGGCGGGCACGTTAATATTTACCGAATCACGAGCCCCGGTAAAAGTAACCTGTGCGGTATCCACTCCATTGGCACTAACCCGAACCAATGGCAGTGTAACAAGTTCTTTATATACCCCTTTTATCGCCTTAAAAGTCAGTTTTATGTTATCAGCATTTTGCCGGAAATCTACCCGGTAAATTACGGAATCGGATGCTGCAGGTTCGGTACCGGTTTTAGTCACGGTTCCCAGCTGCAGCTCAAACACCGGCTGCCCGGTTTCTTTGTACCAGAACTCTCCATAATCGCGGAATCCGTATACCCCTTCGCCCCATTCCGTTAAGGCTGCCAGGTTTTCCTCAACCGTTGTTTTGAAACTTTTTCCCAAGTGATCATACCCATCCATAAATGTGTTCCAGACCTCGGGCCCAAAAGTATTGTACACAGTTGGCCGTTCAGTAGCGGGTACGTCCTCATAAGCCAGTTCTATGCCTGAATCACGTAACTGGTAGTGCAGTGCCGTTTGCAGTAGATTCATCACATTGGCTTCGGCCCACTGCTCCTCACGCTGGTATACCCCAAACCATTGGCCGTAAATTCCTCTCCTGAGCTGTGCTTCCGGTTCTCCGCTATTTTTATAGATAAAAACGGTTGAGGCACCCCAGGTTTTGGTTTCCCAGAAGTGGTCTTGAAGCACAACGATATTCAGCCTTTCAAAGGGATATTCTGTTTCCAGCTGCCGCTCTGCATTTTCAAGAATCTGAGCCGCATCTGAAAGCAAGGTTTTTCTCTCTGATTCTGTTAACAAGCCTTTTTCTGAGTTAAGGCTGACTTTCTTAATCCCGAAGGAAGTTTCATTTCTATCAAAACGACCGACAGCAAATACCAGTGAAGTGGCCGGAACCTCATTCCTGGTTTTATAGGTAAAGCTGACCTGTTCCACATCAATAATTTCCTCTTCCAGCTTTACACCATTTGCAACGGCCTGGTAACCTGAGGGCACCGTCAATTTGATAGTACTGTTAAAGGTGACCCTTGGGTGGTCAACGGCCGGGAACCAGTGACTGTGGGTTTGAGGCAGCAGGGAAGTCCAAACGGTTCCTAAATCATTGCTCAAAATGCCGAATTTAGGGACGGTGCTGTAATCTACTGCCAGGCTATAGCCTTTACCCGGAGACGTACTGTCAGGCAGCTCTATAATAAGTGAATCATTATTCAGGCTATACTCAGCTTCGGCGTCATTAATCCGGACAGAAGCGATATCCATGTGTGCTGCCCGCAGCACCAGTGTGTCAACACCGCCGATGTTCGCACTCATTTTATAAGCTGCCGTACCCTTCAGGCTACGATTATCGGGATTTATAGTGAGATCAAGATTAAGTTGAGAATAGTTAAAATTCAGCCTGGGGTATTTCTGATAATCGAACTCCTGGGCATGTAAAGGTGATCCAATAATTACAAATCCCAAAAAGAGTATCAGTGGCAATAGCCTGGATATGTTCATGCTTATAAAATTTCTGAAAAGTTGCTGTATTAATTATTGTTGTCCCTAAAATAAGAATCGCGGCCTCAGTCAAAAAACATTTTAGGCAAAAAGTTACCGAATCTTTTAAATCACAAATTTTTAAAACAGGTAAATGGTGTCGGGGATTTTTCTGTTGTTAATTTATCGCAATTAAATTTAACCTTAAACTAAATACTAGTGACATGGCAAAAATGAATGCAATGCAGGTGACTGAAGCTGGAGGTGACTTTAAACCGGTGGAGTTAGACATCCCTGTACCCGCAAAAGACGAAGTACTCATAAAGGTTGAAGCTTGCGGCATCTGCCACAGCGATGCCTTTGTGAAAGAAGGAACCATGCCCGGAATTGAATATCCAAGAGTGCCGGGGCATGAAGTTATAGGTATTGTTGAATCGGTAGGTGACAATGTATCCAAATGGAAGAAAGGTCAGCGGGTAGGAGTAGGCTGGCATGGGGGTCATTGCCACAATTGCGAACCCTGTAGAAAAGGAGATTTTATCAATTGTGAGAACGGCAAAATAACAGGTATAAGTTTTGACGGCGGCTATGCAGAATACATGGCTGCACCGGAAACTGCAGTGGCAGACGTACCGGAGTCACTCTCCTCAGCTGAAGCGGCACCTCTTTTGTGCGCGGGAATTACTACTTTTAATGCCCTTCGCAACAGCAACCTTCAACCCGGCGACCTGGTAGCAGTTCAAGGTATTGGGGGACTTGGTCATTTAGGGGTTCAGTATGCCCACAAATTTGGCTGTGAAGTAGTAGCGCTTTCCCGGGGAACAGACAAGAAAGAGCTTGCGGAAGAACTTGGCGCTGACCACTACATAGATACAGGAGCAACAGATGCGGCCGAAGAACTTCAGAAGCTGGGTGGCGCGAAAGTAATTCTGGCTACAGCACCGAACAGCAAAGCCATCTCTTCGGTTGTTGACGGGCTCGCAATCGACGGTACGCTAATGGTGGTTGGCGCTGTTGCCGAACCTATGGAAATCAGTCCGTTCCAGCTTATCATGGGCAGAAAGTCAGTTACAGGCTGGCCCAGCGGTACCGCAAAAGACTCTGAAGATACCCTTGACTTCAGTGCTCTTACGGATATCACACCAAGAATTGAGACTTATCCCCTGGAAAAAGCCAATGAAGCTTATGCGCGAATGATTAATAATGAAGCCAGGTTTCGTGTGGTCCTTGAAATGGGGTAATTAATTACCTTTTGGTCATGCCGGGTGCCATACGGTGCCCGGCTTTTTTATACAGCCCTGTTTTGCCTCATCGATTCCGGGCTTTCGGGTTTATAGTTTACCATAAAACCTGCGCAGATAGCACCCATCAGCACCAATCCCGCAGAGACATACATCACCGTTTGGAAACTGTATAAAAATGACTCCCTAATGCTATTTTGCAGGGTATTCTTCAGTTCGGGACTCGCATTTTCAGGTATGCTTGCCGTAGCGAGATTAGCTTTTTCTTCCATCAACTGCTGCTGCAGGGCCTGGGGTATATCACTCTGATGCATCATTGCAGCCAGTTCATTCCCGAATAAAGTAATTGCCAGCGCTCCCAGCAATGCAACCGATAGCATGCCCGATAATCGTGCAACAGCCTTATTGACACCGGATGCCGAACCTGCATCAATTTTATCGACAGAACTCATCACCGTGGTATTCATTGGAGCAAAACTAACGGCAACCCCGAGGCCCATAAGAGATATTCCCGGGAAAAAACAGCTCCAGTAAGAGCTTCCGGTACCATAAATGCCTAAGAGCAGGAAACCCAGGCTTGTGATCACAGGCCCTGCGATCAGCATGGGTTTAGCACCGAAGCGAACGATCATACCACCCGACCAGCGTGAAAGGCCTCCAACCAGCAGTGGAAACGGGATAAAAGCCGCGCCGGCTGCCGTTGCAGAATAACCCTGCACCTGAATGAGGTTGAAAGGTAGCAGGAAGAAAACACCCGCAAGCGAGAAATAGAAAAACAGAGTCACCAGGTTTGCACCGCTGAAGCTCATCGACCGAAACATGCCAAGCCTGACCATCGGGTTTTCCATATTCAGCTCCACCCAAATAAAAGCACCGAACACAGCGATACCCGCCCCTATGGTTGAGAGCACTACCGGGTCGTAGATACCAAATTCCGAAGCCTCTATTAAGCTGTAACAAATCAAGCCAAGGCCTAAAGTAGCAAACAGTGCTCCTTTCCAGTCGGGCTGCCCGTCTTTAGCAGCGCTCCTGCTTTCCGGCACCCTGAAATAGAGTATAGCAAGTGCGGCAATAGCCAGCGGAACACTGATCAAAAAAATGTATCGCCATGATAACTGGTCGACCAGAATTCCGCCCATAAGCGGGCCGGTGGCAGTTGCCAGTGCGGTGAATCCGGACCACGTACCGATTGCCTTTCCTCGCTGTTCCTTTTCATAAAGGTCCGTAATAATAGCCAGGCTCCCGGGAATCATCATGGCCCCTCCAATAGCCTGCCCGCCCCGGGCAATAATCAGCTGTAAGACATCCGGAGCCAGGCCGCACCATACCGTGGAGAGAAGAAAAATAAAAACACCCAAGCCGAAGACCCTTTTTCTTCCGTAATAATCACCTGCGGATCCCCCGGTCAGAATTAATGTACCCAGGATGAAAGTATAGATACTTACCACCCACTGCATGTCGGCGACACTGGCATCCAGTGAAGATTGAATAGCCGGCAGCGCGACATTGACTACAGAACCGTTGATAAAAGCCATCCCCGAACCGATGATCGTTGCAGCAAGAGCCCATTTTTTTTCGGTACTGCTAATTTCTGACATACTTAAGTCTTAAATTCTTACAAAGCACGAAGGTACTGTTTAGCTATTTTCATTACAAAGTTAATTCGGGAATAAATTGGTTCCATTTATTCCATTCTATAATTGGAGATGCTGTTCAGATATTATATTATTTACCCAATGCAAACTGAAACCAAATTTTTACGATTACCTTTAACGGGATTATCGATATTTGATTCATTTGATATCACTTAAAGAGTAAGTTTTCATGGAAAAAATCATTAGCGGCATACAGCAAATTGGTATCGGTACCCCCAATGAAGAGAAAGCCTTTGAATGGTATAGAAAACATCTGGGTATGGATATCTGTGTCTTCCAGGATTCAGCGGAAGCCTCTCTAATGTCCGGGTATACCGGGGATGAGGTGCAAAGCCGTTCAGCCACCCTTGCAATGAATATGCAGGGCGGGGGCGGACTCGAAGTTTGGCAGTATACCAGCAGAAATACGCAGCCCCCCTCCTTCAATGTTCAGCTTGGCGACCTTGGGGTTTACGGCACCAGAATCAAATGCAAAAACCTGAGGGAGACCTTTGAATTTTTAAAAAACAATGATGTTAACATTGTCAACGGTATCGAAAAGGATCCTGCGGGCTCCCCCCACTTCTTTGTAAAGGATCCCCATGGCCTGATTTTTCAAATGGTAACCGGAAATTCGTGGTTTTCAAATGGCAGGCACCACTCAGGAGGAATAGCAGGCTGTATGATCGGTGTTTCCGATATCGATCGGTCACTTGAGCTATATCGTGATATTCTGGAATACGATAAAGTTGAATATGATGAAACCGGGGTTTTTGAGGATTTAAATGGATTGGACGGTAATCAACAAAAGCTAAGGCGCGTGCTGCTTAGCCATAGCGAACCGCGCAAGGGTTCTTTCAGCCAGCTTTTAGGGCCCAGTAAAATTGAGCTCATTCAGACCTACGATCGTGAACCGCGCAAAATCTTTGGCGACCGCTACTGGGGTGACCTCGGCTATATTCACCTGTGCTTTGATGTAAAGGGGATGGATCAGCTCAAGGAAGAGTGCAAAGCCAAGGGATTTAAATTCACGGTCGATAGCAAAAATTCCTTCGATATGGGCGAGGCGGCCGGCAGATTCAGCTATATAGAAGATCCCGACGGTACGCTAATAGAATTTGTCGAAACGCACAAAATTCCAATTTGGGAAAACGTGGGCTGGTACCTGGATGTTAAAAACAAGCCGCCGGAAAAACCCATCCCTAAATGGATGCTTCAATTTCTCCGGTTAAGCAGGGTTAAGTAATTATGGAACCCAATATCCAATACTAATTCCCGATTCCAAGTTTAGTAAAAAGGGTACTCTTCAGTTCCGCCAGTTTATTCCGGGCTTCCGGTGACATTGATTTTAATTTCAACTGCTGCCTCCACTCTTTCCACTTTTCAAAGAGATTCAAACTTAGAATACCCATAAAGGGAAGCGAAATGAAATAGAAGGAAGTCCAGAGCAGGCTACCTGAAACGAACCAGAAAAGCAGGGACTGAAGGATATAGAAGAGAGGAAAGAAGAGAAGACCTGAAGCCATTCTGGCGGAATTGACGAACTGCCGGTCTTTAATCCCATCGGCCAGTTTATGGATGAGGTACCATGGCAACATGTTATTCAGCCAGCCGTATATAAAGAACGGGAGCATTATTACAAAGCCAATCCCACCGGCCATCAGCCTTAAATAGGAATAGGTATCTATCAGAGAGTGACGAAAGTCCAGTTTCTGCTGCTTAAGCAGGGAATGAAACTGCCCAACGGTTTGACCCAGCTTCTCTGCTGCCTCATCCCCTTCGTGTACGGCTGCCTCTGCCTTTGAAACTATCTCTTTATCAAAGTTAAGTTCTTCCACGCTGTATTCATCACCGAAGGCAAATTCCGGTGTCGATTTTTTTGCCAATAGCATAATATCTTCTATCAACCGGTACCTTTCATCCAGCTGAATATCCACAGTGATTTTCTTTACTCGCTCCTCAACCTCAGCGGTCAATTCCGCTATTGCGGCACCCTCATGTTCGCGATAGGCCTGCTCATAATGCGTCAGATCTATGGGCTCCCCATACCGTACATGAATGCCTCCCCTGGCACCGGTACTCTTTCGATAGTTAATGCCAACAGGCACAATTATCGCATCCAGGTCAAAATCATTTACCATTTCCGCCCCGAAAGCAATACGTGCCAAACCTTTCTTG
>DATFJD010000476.1:0-4506 GCA_035269475.1 Halalkalibaculum sp. | reverse complement strand
TTTTTGCGAGCATGCACATGGCAATAAAGACAACAGTGAGAACACAGATCGGAAAGTGAAAATATAGTATCTCGGTTGGGATGGGGATAGGGTTAATTAGCGCAATAATGCCAGCATTAAATAAAAAGAATGCCAGTATAGACCCTGACACATTTCCGTAGCTTATATCAGGGCGGCCCTTTAACGCGGCAGGCAGCTCTCGGGCAAGCTCTTCAATACTGACCAGCAGTGCTAAAATGGTCAAGCCGAATACGGACTCTGTTAACCCCATACTGCCAATTAGGGTTCTTGATCCGTTGATAAGCATTTCACTGCCACCGATAATTGCAGCCAGGGAAAGAATGAATATCCCCACAGATTTCCAGGCGGGTGGCATTTTTTCTTTTTTAATGACTTCAGCAACTTCTCCGGTAGCCTTTATATCCAACCCTTTGGTGGATAAACGAACGAGGTACCACAGAGCGAGGAAAAAGCCCCCTAGCAGGTAAATTCCATCCAGGCGGGTTAGCATGCCGTCAAGGCTCAGCAATACCAGCAGAGAGACCGAGGCCACCGGTACGATGACGATTCCAGCCGGGGCCGATTTAAATTTCATAGGAGCAATAAGTGCGGTAATTCCAAAAGCCAGGCCAATGGCGACCATGGCAGAGCCAAGGATGGTACCAAGCGCAATGCCCGACGCGGCTTCATAGGTCGCTACGCTGCCGAGGAAGAGGTTTTCCGGATCAAATCCAATGAAGATCACGCTTATGAGAAATGCGGAGATTCCAAAAGAGAGGGAGGTTCCCACCACACCTTCAACAAGTTTTTCCGAGAAATAAACAACCAGTAAAAGTCCTGCAGTAAATAATAGTATTGCGGTAACCATAGCTTGAGCCTCAGTATTTATATGGCAGAATACACATTCTGTAAACGCTTAAATATAAGCTTTATATCACCGAAAATTCACTTATAGAATGATCAGGCCCATGATAATTTCCATAAAATAACATGATCATGCGATTTATATTTCTATTATAATTTCGAAATTATACATTGACAAATCGGGATTATCTTATTTGGCTTACAACCTTTCTAGAATTTTACGAACTTTTAAGGTTCGTCAACCGGGATTTTTCATAAGTTTTGATCAATAAAATGATCAGAAATCAAGAACTGGCTGCTTTAAATAAATTGATCTTTACGATGGCATTCCATCCTCGTTACCTTGTAAAAATTTTGTTGCTGTGCTTTATATATCTGTTCATAACTTCGTCAGGCGTGCTCGCTCAAAATGATGCGACTCTCAGGGTGCTGGTTGTTTCCGGTGAGGATGGCACTCCGGTTGCCGGGGCCAATGTACTGCTATTGCCTAAAGATCAAAAAGAGGGGGAAAGACTGGATATATTAAATGCGGGAGCCACAGACAAGGATGGGTTTCATGAATTTCGAAATATAAGTCCCGATCAATATTTATTGCGCGTCAGTTTCATTGGCCATAAAAACTACCTTCAGCCTGTCACTCTGGAGGCCGGAGAGATAAAAGTAGAACAGGTGACCCTGCCTGTGGATGTACAGCAGCTTGAGGAACTGGTTGTGGAGGCGCAAAAGAAAGTAATTACCGGTGAGGCCGGGCTGCGCAGGGTTTCCAGCGTTGATCTCGGCAGAATTCCAACGCCGGGCTCGGGTGGTGATTTGGCTTCGTACATGCAGACGCTGCCCGGAGTGGTGACTACCGGAGATCGTGGAGGCGATCTCTACATAAGGGGAGGCACTCCTACACAGAATAAAGTGCTGGTGGACAACATGACGCTCTTCAAGCCCTTTCATATTTCCAATCTCTTTTCGGCATTTCCCCAGGAAACCGTTCAAAATATTGATATTTATGCGGGTGGGTTCGGGGCCGAATACCTGGGGGCTACCTCTGCTATAGTGGACGTAAGCCTGCGGCCGGGGAATATGAAAAATTTTGGTGGGAGCGGTTCGCTTTCCCCGCACTTGGTTTCTCTTCATATGGAAGGGCCCCTGAGTAAAAACCGGGAGTCTTTTCTGATAATGGGCAGGAAGTCAACCATTGAATCTTATTCCAATTTAATCGATACTGAAGAGATACCCCTTGATTTTTATGATGTAGTGGCCCGGTACTCCTACCAGTCTTCTGATTTTTATTGCAATGTAACCGGAATTCGCACCTACGACCGGGGAGAAATTAACCCAAGCAGGAGTGTGATGTTAAGCTGGACCAACACCGCTTTGGGTGCGCGCTGCAGAGGTTTTGACGAAACCTATAACCACCCGTTTGAGGTAACGGCAGGATATTCCGGTTTTAGTAACTCAGAAGCCTCACCGGACCGGGAAGAGAGATCAGCCGATATCAAGCAGTTTTTCATTAGAATTGATAACAAGGAAGAACTTTTCGGCCTGCCGATTGATTACGGCTTCGGCCTTAATTTACGCTCTGTTTCTGCAGAACTGGCCGGACAATTTACAAGTTTTGAATCCTTCAGCAACCTGAGCCTGATACCGCATCTTTTTATAAGCACCATTATCGATTCCGGAGAACACTTTTCCTTTCAGCCAAGCTTTGGTTCCCAGGCAGCACTGGGTACAGCTCCCACCCTGGAACCCCGATTGAGAGTTACGTACAGGCCTAGTGGAAGCAATGATAGCGAATTGAGCCTGGCTGCGGGCCGATACTCCCAGGAATTGAACGGTATTAATGATCAGAGGGACGCCGGGACAGTCTTTACGGTTTACAGGCCGGTAGAAATTGCTGACGGTATACAGACTGCCCTTCATGGAATTTTGGGATATAAACAGAGATTAGGTAACCACCTGTCAACCAATCTTGAAGGCTACATTAAAAGACACCGTGATATCCCGGTTGCCAAATGGACTCCGGAAGCACAACTGGAGATTGAAACAGGCCTTGCCAACGGACTGACCTATGGATTCGATGTCCGCCTTGAGTATAACAATAATCCTTTATACCTGTACCTGGGTTATGGATGGTCGAAAGTGGAATATGAAGCAGCCTCCGAAAGCTTGGGCGCTTGGATTGAAGATCCGATATTTGAGTACTCGCCTTCTCATGACCAGCGCCATAAAATAAACACGGTGGCTTCCTACCAAATAGGAAAGTATAAAGCCAGTGCAAGCTGGGAATTAAGTTCCGGGCGACCATACACCCAGGTTTATGGATTTGACCTGGCGCTTAACGTTCCTTCCCAGGAACCGCTACAGGATCCTGGTACAGCACGGACGCTTTATGATCGTCCGTACGGGGAACGTTTGCCCTATGTACACAGGCTTGATTTTTCCGTGGAGCGTACTTTCGCCTTATCCACCAGTAATACGCTTGATTTTAAACTGGGTTGCATTAACACATACAACCGCGATAACATCTTTTACTTCGACTTGAACTCACTCGAAAGGGTAGACCAAACACCTTTACTACCTTATTTCTCTCTAAAGGCTACTTTTAAATAATATAACCTGAATACTCCTTTAAAAATGTCGGATATCAATCACAACAAATCGGCTTTTGTTTTCTTGGGACTCGTTTTTTGCTTCTTTATTACAGGCTGTGAAAATAGCATTCAGCCCCTGGACAGAGATAATGGGGTATTTTCCATATATGGTATATTTGACTTGAAGAAGGAGGTTAATTTCGTACGGGTTAAAGATTTGAACCAGACACTACTGCAGGATACGGCAGGTACCATTGACGCTACTGTTGTAATTGAAAATATGCAGTCCGGCAACTCGGATGTGATGCAAGACAGTATCGTAGCATTCGACGGGGTCAAAACCCATAACTTTTATACCGGTATGGATATTTTGCCGGATAGCCGTTACCGGGTTTCCGTTGAACGATCTGACGGTAGAACGGTTTCAGCAGAAGCCGTAACACCGAGTATTGCTGAGACCGCCGTAAAACCGGTCATGGAAAATTGCCTGACGAGTATAAATGTAACGTTTAAACCGGTAGCTGATAGGAACTTACTAAGGCTTTCTTTTGGATTTAACTATGAAGGCCAGCGCTGGTGGGTAAATCCCCGGGCAAATGTATTGGGAAACCCAGATGATTTTGCCGGGGATGGTGATACTCAAGCCTATTCGTTTACCCCTAAAACAATTATTGACTTATATCCACCGGGTGAGGGAAATAATCCATTTGATAATGATGACGGTATTGAATTGTGGTGCCATCAATTAGATAACGGTGAGTTTTATATACGCTATACACACTATGGCCCTGACTTTTTTGATAGCTTCACTTCCGACTCATTACAGATACCGGGCGGTACAGGACGCTTGGGTGCCCTGTATAAAGATACGCTGAATTTCCAAATAGATACGGTAAACGTCTGTAAGCCAAATTGCTAGTCTGATTGCATGCTGCTCGGTCACGTTTTATGAATCATGTACTGCCGCGAGTGTAAAGCCGTGAACAGGTAATCTAGTTATGGATTAGAGAAATCCTCTCTTCACACCCCATCATTTTTTGTGTATCTTTGGCTTCTC
>DATFJD010000475.1:0-4651 GCA_035269475.1 Halalkalibaculum sp. | reverse complement strand
ATAGCGGCCCACCTCGGGTTTGGCGCTGTAGAGATTGCCCCCCATTAGTATTTCTTTGTTTGCGTCACCTGTAATATCCTCCGCCAAAATATCGTACATCGGTGTAAGCTGGGCAGCCATCGGCAAATCTTTGATAGTGAATGTTCCCGTACCGTCATTCCATCCCACAATACTCTTGAGCTTTGTGGCAGCATAGTGCTGGCTCTGCTCCAGTTCTTCGGATGAAAATATATCGGTTATGGTTTGTCCGGCATAGGACTTGTAATCGGGATATTTTGTTTCAAGAGAGGGCAGCTTTTCAAGCAGGTCATGACGAAGAGCCATTGGATAGCGTTTGCCGTTCTTATACGTGGAAATTACCTGTTCAATACTTCCATTTCCGTCAAAGTCGTTGATCCACATTTCAACAGGATATTCAGATGTAGCCTGAAATCGTGAATTATTACCGTGGTTTCCTGCCATGATATCGAGATCACCATCCCCGTCCAGGTCTTTGAGTTGAACAGCATTCCACCAGCCAACGACATCTTCCATACCCGTGGAAGACTCTCTTTTTGTTAATTTCCCACCATCCTCATTCTCAAAAATAGTTATAGGCATCCACTCCCCGGCCAATACCAGGTCCAAATCACCGTCACCGTCAATATCGCCCCATTCAGAATCCGTTATCATTCCTAGCTCTGCCAGTTCCGTGGCTACAGATTCCGTAACATCTTCAAATGTTCCATTCCCGTCATTTTCCAGCAGGTACCCGCTGACCGGAAGACCTATTCCGAATGGCTGCAATCTTGCTCCCAGAAATAAATCAGTATCCCCGTCACCGTCAAAATCGGCCGCACTCACACTGCCGGCGGTTTTATACTTCCATGAAGGAACCCCAAGCTTAGAACGGCTGTACCCTCCTTCCCCTTCATTCAAATACAGGCGGTCACCCAATGCCGAACTGCTGGGCGGAAATTCATTGCTGCCGCTTGCTACGTATAAGTCCATTTGATCATCGCCGTTGGCATCCAGCCACACACAATCGGTGTCCTCACTACCTGCATCCTCCTCTAACAGCGGAACTTTTTCCCGATTAAAACTGCCTTCCGAAGTTTGCAGAAATAAGCTCCCGGGCTGCCCTTTGGCACCGCCTATATAAAAATCTTCCAGACCGTCACCGTTGGCATCTGCTATACAGAGTGGCGGACCCTCCGTGGAACGCATATGAAAGAGCAGCCGATCCCTGTTAAAATCATTGTATGTACTCTCTTCGTGTTTCCAGTTCAGGCCCAATTCATCCGTTATATCTACAAGCAGTGCACTTTTTTCCTCATCGGCTGCCTTAAGATCTGTGCCGGCTAACAGTTCCTGATCCTCCCGGCTGATTTCAATCATTTGATTTGTATTTACGCCGGTCATCTTTGAGAAAGTACCGTCAGGCCACCTGACAACCAACGAATCAAGCCGGGTTACATCACCGAGGCCTATATGCAGGCGATGATCGGCAGTCGACTGAAATCCCCTAATTGGTATCTGCTCGGCGTACCATTTTTTATTATCGGCCCAGGCCGTTACCTGCGAGCCTATGGCATGGCTGTTCAGCCCCTTTCCTTTCAATTCTATCTTTAGCCAGCTGCCCTTACGTCCCTGTTCAATGAAATTATTTTTATATACCGAAGCCTTGCTGTTCAGGTTGTTTATCACCAGCTCCAGGTCACCGTCATTATCCAAATCGGCGTAGGCTGAACCGTTCGAAAAACCGGGTCGGTCAAGACCCCATGCTTTGGAAGAGTCAGCAAATTGCATGTTGCCCCGGTTGCTAAATGCATAGTTAGAAATCGGGGTTGAGGGAATCATGTCTACCAAACTTGCAAAATCTACGGTGCTGTCTCTGACAATCATCCTCACGGTCTCTTCCTGTGATACCTTTTGCAAATAGTCGATATTCGTCAAGTCCCGGTAAATGCCGTTGGCCACAAACAGGTCTCTTCGCCCGTCCAGGTTAAAATCGGCAATATTGGCTCCCCAGCTCCAGTCGGTAGCCTCAACGCCGGCATACCTTCCTACCTCACTGAAAGTGCCGTTGCCATTATTCAGCTGAAGGGTGTTTCGGGTGAATTGGTGATGATACCCGTCTTCAACGTATTTACGGTAGCGGTCCCAATCGTCGAAGGTCGTAACCTGCTTCAGCCTCGACTCGGGACCGGGCAGCATATCGGTAACGAAAATTTCCGGGTACCCATCCCCGTTCAGGTCCGCCACATCAGCGCCCATGGCCGCCGCGCTGACGCTATTCATCTGCTCTTCCAGCACCTCGCTGAAAGTCCCGTCCCTGTTATTGATGTAGAGGTAGTCTCGTTCAAAAAAGTCATTGGATATGTACATATCCTCCCACCCGTCGCGATTCACATCCGCCACGGATACACCAAGGCCAAACCCGATCTCGCTGCCGTATATGCCCGCTTCTTCACTGACATCGGTAAACTTGCCGCCGTCATTACGGTACAGCTTGTCGCCGCCCTCCTCATTACGAATATTCCGGGTATTTTTTTCCTGCTCAAAGCTACCGATGGCCCGGAATGAATTGTTGACCAGATACATATCCAGGTCCCCGTCGCGGTCGTAATCAAAAAAGCTGGCGTGTATGGATAATGCCGGGTCATCCAGGCCGTATTCAGAAGCTTTTTCCGTAAAGGTGCTGTCCCCGTTATTGATAAACAGTTCATTGCGCTTATCGTCGCCCTTTACAATACCCGAATTGCAGACGTAAATATCCATGTAACCGTCCCCGTTGATGTCAACCACACTGACCCCCGTCGACCATGCCCTTTGTCCGGCTACACCCGCCTTCGCGGTTATATCGGCAAACTGCAGGTCTCCTTCATTCAGATAAAGCTTGTTTTCCTGCATGTTGGACGTAAAATAGAGATCGGGCAAGCCGTCATTGTTAAAATCTCCCACTCCTACACCGCCCCCGTTATAGAAATTCCGGTAGCGGTAGATATTAAAATCCTGGCTGAAGCTGAGGTCATTTGAAAAATCAATGCCGGTCTTATCCGGGGAAAGCTCCCGGAAGAGGGTGTCGGTATCAGAATCGGATTGACAGCCGACCAGCAGCAACCCGGCTGTTAGAAATAACAGCAATAGGTCTCCGTATCTAAGACAAAAGGACATGTGGAAAGGGCCGGTCTTATTCTTCATTTTTAATATCATTCAAAACAGAAAGGTCAACATATTCGACGGCAACTTCCTGGTTATCAAGTTCATAAATTGCGATTCTTTTGTTCTTATCAACCATGACATGGGCAGGTACCTCCAGTTCCGGGTGGGACATCTCTAGAAATTTGTTGGGATATTTCTCCCTAAACGTTGCAAGTACATCCTTTTTTAAACTGTCAGCCCAATATTTCCGGTTCCAGGGAGCCCATCCGTTGTACATGTATCTTACGGGCATCTTAAAGATTTTCCCACCGTAAAATTTGGGATAGAAATTCATTTGGGCCCGGTATTTTAAATTATCCAGATCATAGCGAATGCTGGCGCTCCTGTTTCCCTGCATCACTATTTTCTGACTGTTTAATTTCCAGCTGTGATCAAAAAATTCCTGCCTGGTCATTCCAAAGTGGTAACCTAGAAACAGGCTGTCATTGTTGGCCCCTTTCGAGAGCTCCTTTTCTGCAAGGCGCTGATAGTCGGTTCCACTGTCACAGGAAATAATTAGAATGGATATTATGATACCAAGCGCTGCTGTTAATTTGGACATCTGTAAATCAATCAATTTGCTTAAACCAAACGGGGGTGTTGTTATTTCGAATCACTAAAAATAAAAGATTATCGGAAGATTTCACTTTATGAATTGCCCTGACTTCGCCCTCCACTATGAAACCTGATTTTCTGTAAGGTATCGGGGACAAATCTTCTTCAAATTTTAAAACGGAGCCGAAACCTGATTGGTATGCCCCAAATAACGGTTTAACGGCATCCAGGTTACCGGCCGTAAGCAGGTGAGATTCTCCGGTATGCATACTGTTGCCGGACAGGCTTGCATATACAGGGTATAGCTGTGCTTCCAAAGGTAGTTTCAGCTTTTCAAAAGTGGCTCCTTTACGATTTATAAAAAGGGCACTTCCAAGTTCCCCGGCTGTCAGAACCCGGCTGCCTGATAATTCTTCTTCAGTAAATAAGTCCTTCATATCCATCTCGGCATAGGTTTCAAAATCACTGACCCGGCTGTCAATTCTAGGCATCTGCTCCTTAAGGTCCTGGAGCAATACCAGGGGGATGTCCCTGTTTTCCTCTGATTTGGTAAGGATCTGTTCGATACTTCCGTTCCGGTCGAAATCATGAACCCAAAACTTAAGCGGGGCCTCACGTGAGGCTCTCAAACGCGAATTCAGACCGTGATTACCGGCAATGATATCCGGCAGACCGTCATTGTTGACATCTGCAATCTGCAGCGACTTCCATAAACCATCGGTTTGAGCAAGGCCTGTCATTTCGGTCACCGGCTGAAAGGTTGCTTTCCCCGTTTCCATTAACCTGTTTTGCAGGATCTTTAAAGGCATCCATTCGCCTGCCAAAACCAAGTCGGAATCACCGTCATTATCGTAATCAAACCATCCTGCGTCCGTCAGCAATCCAATCTCCCGCAACTCGGGGGCTAGTTGTT
>DATFJD010000474.1:0-2031 GCA_035269475.1 Halalkalibaculum sp. | reverse complement strand
TGTCCCATAGGAGGGGGAGCTGATTCATCGTCGCCGGACTCTTTATTGCTGCCTCCGCCGGCGTTGGCTTCATCGAAGGGCTGCGGACTGGCCGTCGTCAGGTTTTCAAAGCGTGCGTAGTCTTTGACGAAGTACAATCTTTTGGATCCTACCGGTCCGTTACGCTGTTTGCCGACGATCACTTCTGCAAGCCCTGCAGTGGATTCACCTTCCGGAGTGGTGGTGATGCCGTAGTACTCGGGCCTATAGAGAAAACAGACGACATCGGCATCCTGCTCGATAGAACCGGACTCACGCAAGTCACTCAGCTGGGGACGTTTATCGCCGCCTCGGGTCTCAACGGCCCGGCTCAACTGTGAAAGGGCTATTACGGGTACATCCAGCTCTTTGGCCAGGCCTTTAAGGCCACGGGAAATACTGGCAATTTCCTGCTCCCGGTTGCCGGCATCACGGTTATTAGAGGACATCAGCTGCAGGTAATCGACAACGACCAATCCGATATCATGCTCGCTTTTCAGCCTTCGGGCTTTGGTACGCAATTCCATAATGCTGAGCCCGGGCGTATCATCAATGAATATATCAGCCGTAAACAGACGGCCTGCGGCATCGATCAACCGTTTAAACTCTTCATCTTTCAAGCGGCCGGAGCGGGCAGATTGCGCATTGATGCGGCCTTCCATCGTAAGCAGACGCTGCACCAGCGACTGGTCAGACATCTCCAGGCTGAAAACCGCTACCTTGGTACGCAATTTTGGATCCTGGTGAAGGGCGGCATTCCTGGCAGTAGTCAGCACAAATGCTGTCTTACCCATGGAGGGGCGGGCGGCAATAACAATCATGTCACCGTTCTGCCAGCCGGCGGTCAATTCATCAATGGCAAGTCCGGTCGGTACTCCCGTGATGCCTCCTTCTTTCCCGCGCATATCTTCGAGGTAGGAGAGGGTGTCTTTAAGCACATCCCCGATAGGCTTGGCTTGTGCGCGGTGCTTGGCATTGGCCAGGTCAAATACCTTCTGCTCGGCACGGTCCAGCACATCATAGGGATCGCTGGAGCTGTCGTAAGATTCCTGGATAATCTCTGTGCAGCTGAGTATCAAATTTCGCTTGGTTGCCTTTTCGGAAATAATCTGGGAATGGTAGTCGATATTGGCTGCGGAGCTCACGGAACGGGTGAGTTCGGAAAGATAACCTGATCCCCCACAGGTTTCCAGCAAGCCCTTATCGCGAAGTTCATTCTCTACCGTGAGCAGGTCCAGGGGATTGTCACGCTCATACAAGTCATGTAACACATCGAAGATATGACGGTGTGCATTTTTATAGAAATCATCTGAAGAGAGCATTTGAAGGGCCACTGTTGCCGCCTCATGTTCTATGAGCATGGCTCCGAGAACCGCTTCTTCTACTTCTATTGCCTGTGGAGGAACCCGTCCCTGCTGTTCCAGTACTTTTGATCCGTCCTTTTTTTTATTCTGGTAATTTGAGCCGTTTTGTGCTGCCATTATAACCTAAAAATTCTTATTGCCCTTCACGTCTTTAACTATATGCGGGATAATGAACAGGAACCGTTGACCAAGGGGTTTTGCCTGTTTTCCGAACATGAAATGAATTTTAAGTATAAGAAAAGCTCACTTTATTACGAAGTAAAATCTGCGAGTTTTCGACGCTTTTATGTATATGTAAAAGTGATAGATCTGGTTTTATCTCTATTATCTCACTCTGACCGGTCATCCCTGCGCAGGCAGGGATCTCATAAAGTTGACCACTGATTATTGCTACAATTTCAAAAGTGAGCTTACTTAAGCTATCCGGATTGGAAATTGTACAAAGTGCTGTGGCGAATCTAGCAAGACGAGGCAATATTGCAAAATTAAGCTATAGGAAGCCTTTAACTTTAAGAGATTCCGGACTGAATCCGGGATGACACCTTTTCCCGGTGGTGCTCGTATGTTGATACACGATCTCTCATATAGGCAAGTAAAGAAATGCGAGCATTTTTACCCACCCCGGTTTCTGATGAATCAGAAACCTGCC
>DATFJD010000473.1:0-9175 GCA_035269475.1 Halalkalibaculum sp. | reverse complement strand
ATCTTAAAACCGATAACCTATTCCCACAGAGTGTACCGTTCCGAACCCGGTTTCAAAAGGAATGAGAGCATAATTTGCGGTGATATTGTTTAATATTACTCCGGTTCCAAAACTCAATGGACGGGCTGTTTCACCGGTTTTATAGCCTCCTCTCAGTGAAATGATATCAGCTGCTATTACGGAAAAACCAATATTCAGGTATGCGCTCTTCTGTTCCAAAGTATTTGAAGCGCTGTTCGTTTCCATATCATTCACCGGCACTACGAGATCAGAAAGCAAGGAGAAACGGACCGGAAAATCATTCTCCCCTGCAGTTAGCTCAAATAAACGTGCATTAATACCGCCCCGGAATAAAGTGGGCAGACGTGTTGCTTCTGTATTCAGTTTGCCCATCATTCCGGCATTTTGCAGCACAGCTGAGACGTAAAGCTTCCGATTTAACCAGTGGCTGGATATGCCGGCATTTAAAGAGTAACCCGAGGCGCTGTAGATATAGAGCTCTTCTCTTAAATATTGTAAGGAAGCACCAAGGGCGAAATTTTGAAAGCTGTAGGCATAGCCTCCTGACAGGGATAGGTAGCTTACGCTGAATGAGCCTTGTGAAGGGCCGGGACGGCTTCTCAACTCAAAATCTCCGGACTCTGAGGCAAGCAAGCCGAAAGCGATTGCGCTTTTCTCTCTTTTGAAATTCACGGCGGCATGGGTATTGGTAAGCCCGCCAATCCAAAGGGAGTAATCCGCACTAAAGCCGGAAGCACGTTCAAAGGCCAGGTTTGCGGGATTCGTGTACAGGTTGGATGCACCCAGCAGGAGGGCGGTTGTCGCTTCTCCCAAGCTAAGGGCTTCGGTATTGGGGCCGGTAGTTAAGAGCTCGAATCCGGTGCCCTGAGCAGATGTGTAACTGCAAGTTAAAGCCCAAAGAAGTATGGCAAATATAATTTTAGTATAGCTCATAAATTCATTCTTATTCCAAATACATGCATGGAGGAAACCCCACCCGGTTCTCGTATATAGGCATAATCTACAGAAGGTTCTAAAATGTCAAAGGGAAGATGGATAGAAAATCCGGCACCGGGCCTGTGGGAATGAGCGATATTCCTTATGTCATCTATTTGCCAGCCGCTTCTCAGGCTTATTCGTTCATGCAACGGCCAGGAAAGTCCGACCTTTAGCTGCTGGAATTGTTCCCTCTCATGAATAAGCATACCGAAACTCGCTGCGGCAAGTACTGATTGAAATCGGTAAGAGCCCCCAAGGTTAAATCGTGCCGGAAAATGTTCGGTAGTTTCACTGAGTGACTCTTCGTTATAAAGTTCAGCCGAATTCCAGCTGTAGGTAGCAAGCAGATCCTGTGCCGTTACACCAAATGATAAATTTTCGGATGCCATATAGATTGCACCAATATCAAAACCGACTCCTTTAGCGGGGGAAACCTCCGGATGGTAATCGGCCAGGTTTAATTTTATCCCCAGGCCTAAAGCTATTTTTGGACTGAGATTAATGCCGAAAGAGGTCATCAGCTGGTATTCACTGGTTTTAAGTTCAGAGGTGTAGTACCCGCTGCTTGTTCTACCGTCAATACCCTCTACATTGGCATTCAGCAATGAAATATTGAGCCCTGCTGATGGCGGAAGCCTGAAGGTAGCGCTGAGACTATTCAGACTTCGGTCAAAACTCATAAGCGAGGTAGACAGATCAATTTGGCTTCCCATTTTAGAATAAGCCGCATGAGCCGGGTTATAGTAGGCATAAATGCCTTCGTTTGCTGTTGCCATAATGGCGTTACCCATGGCTATGCCCCGGGGGCCGAACCCGATGCGGGAGAATGAACCTGCGTAACCCGCAGGCTGTGCCATTGATATCAGCGGTAAAAAGGATAGGACCAATATGGGTATCAACCTGCCGATAGCGCCGGCTCTTGTAATTTCTACCGTTAGGCTGCGAATCAGGTGATATATTTTTTGCAGGCCGTTCATTCGATCACCAAAAATTTTCCCCGGATAACATTACCGGGAGATTCTACCTGGTAAAAAACCGGACCGTTGGCAACCCGCAGGCCCCGGGAGTCTGTTCCGTCCCACACCGCTTCATAAGTCCCGGAATTAAAAGAGCCGTTCTCAATTTCCCTGATCAGGTTCATCCCAAAATCAAAGAGGCGTATCCTTACTTTCCCCTGCTGGTCCACCTGAAATTTGATGCGAATTATTTCGTGCCTTCCCGGTGAAAAGGGACTCGGATAGGCATAGGCCTCAACATCAGGAGCTCTCTGCTGATACTGGTTGCCACCCTGCAAAGGAAAATCTACGCGGGTTATCTGCCAGTTCTGCCCAAAATCGCCTGTGGAGGCAATACCGTCGGAGGTTCCTATCCAGACCCGATCAGTGGCAGCCGCTACGCTAAGATACCCGGCTTCGCTTTTAATAAAGGTATTGGCACTCTGTATCCGGTCGAGCCGTTCCCAGCTTTGTCCGTTATCCGGACTTATGAATAATCCGTTGTCACCGGCGGCAAAAATATATGAGTTTTTAAAACCCAAGTCATTGATTTTTTCATCCATCAGAAACCGGTCAAAGGTTTTGCCCCCGTCGGAGGTGCGAACCACACTGTATTGTTCCCCGGTTTGAAGCCCGGAGGGCCAGTTGGTCATCCATACATCGCCTGTGGATGGCTGCTGTTTGATATCGATGATCCAGTTTCCGGTCAGTCCGCTGTTTACGCCTGTCACCTGTATGTGATTCCAGCGTATGTTGTCGGTAGAAGCAAAGAGAGCGTTATCAGATATATTTAAGCCTCCTGCCGTACCTGTCCATACATTTTGTTCACGGTCAATCAGTACTGCAAATCCTAAAAGGTTTTGGTCAAACCTGGGATCATAGCGGCTGCCGCCATCTGATATAAAGTTATAGCTTTCTCCCGGTACCAGGCTGTCGGCCGATTGAGGAGGGAGGATGAGGCGCTCCCAGCTTTCACCAAAATCCCGGCTGCGTATAATGCCCGAGGCCCAGTTGGCAGAAAGAATGGTACTCCCGTAATGGTCAAGCTCAAAGGGAGGGGATTGCTGCGGAACGGTGATTGGCAGTTTGGAATAGCTTTGTCCGCCGTAAACAAAGGCGGTATCATTTTCTTCTTCGATAAACTGTTGACTATAAAGCCAGGTTTGCCCGCCATCAAAGGAAAGATGGAATCCATCTCCGGTTTGCACATTTCCGCTTTCGGTAATTGCATTGTAACCCAGGCCGGCAACTACGGTATCCCGGCTTAGGGAAAGCGAAAAGACGCGTGCCGGCCCGTCGGTAACGGCTGTGGCTCCCTCAGGAAAGTGCCAAGTCATGGCGTTGGCTATATTGCGGTTTAGTCCCGGCCCGATCCACACCGTATCGCCGTAGGCAGCCATGACAGATACACTGTTTTCCTTAATAGATTGAAAGGGGGAAGGTACCGGCCCGTAAACCTGGGCATGCGAATTCCCCGGAAAAATCAGCAAAGCAGCCACGCCGCAGAGAATACTTGAAAGCAGTGATTTAGCTATATAATTCATATGAAATGGTAGCTCATTGATGATTTTCAATATACTCTTTCTTGGGTGTAAATAAACTTGTTGATTTTAGAGTCGCGGCCCATTATCTTCGATGCGTCATGCAAAAACCAAATGCCCAAAATCACAACTCTTGGTGGTGGCTTCTTACAAAAGAAGCAGTGGGCAGGTTATAGGAAATTGACGGCAAATTTAAGGATTTCTAAACCCACTGATGGAAACTGAAGTGGGTTTTTTTATTTAGACATTATATGAATTACGAGCAATTTAAATCACTGGCGCAAGATTATACGGCTATACCGGTATACCGCAGGCTGATGGCCGATGTGCTGACACCGGTATCGCTTTTTCTGAATATCCGTAAAGGAGCTCTCTATCCCTTTCTGCTGGAATCGGTTGAGGGCGGCGAGCAGCTGGCCAGGTACTCATTCCTGGGAAGAAATCCTTACAAGCTCCTGGAGTTTGACGGTTCTGCGGTAACACTGAAGAGGGAAGACGGGTCAAGCACTGAAATGAACCGGCCATACTTTGAAGTATTGAAAGATCTAACCACCGCTTATTCGGAACCCAAGCTGGCTGACCTCCCGCGACTGACAGGCGGGGCTGTGGGCTATTCTTCTTATGATACGGTTCGTGAAGTTGAAGAACTTCCCCATACCCCTAAGGATGAATTGCATTTGCCGGAAGCGGTCTGGGCTTTTTATGATGAGGTCTATGCATTTGATCATGTAAAGCAGCAGGTGGTAATCATCAAAACTGCTTTTATCGAGGACGATAGCGACCTGAAATCCCTGTACAAGGAGTCGCAAGATGCCCTTGATGCCATGGAAAAGCTTGTTTACGACTCCTCTCGAGGTAAAGACTCGTTTTCAATTTACCCTGAGCGGCTGAAAAGCAATATGGAGCAGGACACTTTCGAAAGAATGGTCGAAACGGCCAAAGAGCACATTTATGAAGGGGATATATTCCAGGTAGTGCTATCCCAGCGATTTGAAACGGATTTTGAAGGCGATCGTTTTATGCTTTACCGGGCTCTTAGAATGGTAAACCCTTCGCCCTACTTGTTTTTCCTGGATTTCGGGAATTACGCTTTTGTAGGTTCCTCGCCGGAGGTGCTGGTAAGGGTTCAGGATGGGACAGCGGAACTGCTGCCCATAGCCGGAACCAGGCCGCGGGGTGACACGCCCGAAGAGGATTTGGCACTGGAGGAAGATCTTAAAAATGATCCCAAGGAAATTGCAGAGCATGTGATGCTGGTAGACCTGGGAAGAAATGACCTGTCAAGAGTCTGCAAGTCAGGTACCGTCAAGCCGGTTCGGAGCCAGGTAATTGAACGGTATTCGCATGTCATGCATATCGTATCTGACCTTAAGGGAGAGCTGGCGGAAACGAAAACAGCCGTTGATGCCCTGATGCAGTGCTTTCCGGCCGGTACGGTAAGCGGCGCACCGAAAATCAGAGCCATGGAAATTATTGACAAGCTGGAGCCCGACAAAAGGGGTCCATATGCCGGCGCCGTAGGCTATTTTGACTTCTCCGGAAATATGGACACCTGCATAGCCATCAGAACAATGGTGGTTACAGAGAATAAAGTTTATATACAGGCAGGTGCGGGTATTGTAGCCGACAGTGATCCGGCCAAAGAATTTGAAGAAACCAGAAATAAAGCCGGCGCACTTGTGGAAGCACTGAGCGTCGCACTCGAAATTGAACAGTAAAAAATGGAACGCAGATTAGGCGAATAATACAGATATTCGCGGAAAGGGTATTTTTAAATGCACCCCGCGTTGATCTGCTTAATCTGTTTAATTTGTGTTCTATCAAATATTATAATTCAGAATGAAAACCATTTTATCAGGTATTACGCCTTCGGGCAAACTGCATTTGGGCAACTATTTTGGGGCCATACGGCAGCATATTGAGATGCAGGAGAAGGGTGATGCCTTCTATTTTATAGCCAATTACCACTCTTTGACCTCCATCAATGACGGGCATGAAATTCGGGAGAATACCCTCGACATTGCTTTGGATTACCTGGCGCTGGGACTGGATCCCGAGAAGTGTACCTTCTTTGCCCAGAGTGACGTGCCCCAGGTAACCGAGCTGGCATGGATACTGGGTACTTTCTGCCCGGTAAGCCTGATGGAAAAAGGAGTGGCTTATAAAGATAAAGTAGCCCAGGGGCTAAGCCCGAATATCGGACTGTTCACCTACCCGATCTTACAGGCAGCTGATATACTGATCTACAACTCCGACCTGGTTCCGGTAGGGCAGGACCAAAAACAGAATATTGAGATATGCCGAGACCTGGCAGGTAAGCTGAATCATGTGTATGACAAAGAATTGCTGAAGTTGCCCGAAGAGCATATTGTAAAATCGGTGGCTGTAGTGCCCGGTATAGACGGACGCAAGATGAGCAAGTCATACGGCAATACTATCGGAATATTTGATGAAGGCAAGGCCCTTAAGAAAAAGGTGATGTCCATTGAAACCGATTCCACTCCATTAGACGAGCCTAAAGATCCCGAAGCCTGTAACGTATTCGCCCTGATTAAGCTTTTTGCCGATAAAAAGACCAGGGAAGAAATTGCCGGCAAGTATCGAGCCGGGGGATATGGGTACGGCCATGCCAAAAAAGAGCTGCTGGGTATGATTACTGATTATTTTTCCGAAGCCCGTGAACGACGTAAGGAACTGAGAAAGAACGAGGATTATGTAATGGACGTTCTCAGGGAGGGAAGCAAAATAGCCCGGGAAAGGGCAGAAACCGTAATGGGGCCGGTGCGAGAAGCTACCGGCATCATCAGAAACTTTGAACTCTGATTAATCTGATTACAAGGTTGCACTGATTTATTTTAGAGCTACATGAATTATTGAACTAAATTATTGTAGATAATATGGATCAAGCCAATCAGTGTAATCAGTATAATTACACAAATCCGCGATCATGGTTTTAATAATAGATAATTACGACTCTTTCACCTACAACCTGGTGCATCTGGTTGCGGCGCATACCGATGATTATAAAGTCATTCGTAATGACGCCATGACCGTGGAGGAGGTCAAAGAACTTAACCCGGATAAGATCCTGATTTCTCCCGGGCCGGGCCGGCCCGCTGAGGCGGGAATTACGGAGGCACTGATTCGCGAGATGGGAGAGAAGACCCCGATCCTGGGCGTATGCCTCGGGCACCAGGCCATAGGTGAAGTGTTTGGGGGTGAGGTGATTCATGCTCCAAAATTAATGCACGGCAAGACTTCCAGGATTCATCACGACGGAAAGAGCGTGTTTGAATCTGTGGATGAACCATTTACCGCAACGCGATACCATTCTCTGGTGCTGAACCCGGATAAGATTCCCGATGTGCTGCATATTACAGCCCGAAGCGATGATGAAGTCATTATGGGGCTTCGGCACCGCGAGTTCCCCATTGAGGGCATTCAGTTTCACCCGGAAAGTATCCTGACAACGGAAGGCCCCAAAATAATTGAAAACTGGCTCAAGCAGCAGTAACCGCAGCACGTACTTATACCTACTATACTTATGACAGATATTAAACACATACTTGAAAAGCTGGCTGATCGTCAGGATTTAACGACCGAAGAGGCGAAATATGCACTGGAAACCATTATTAAGGGTGAAGTGGGCGTGGAGCAAACCACTGCTTTCCTGATTGCAATGCGTGCCAAGGGCGAAACGATAAAAGAGCTGACCACCTTTGTACGGGTGATGCGTGAAGCTGCTATCAGCCCGGAGGTCGATGTAAGGAATGCTGTTGATCTTTGTGGAACAGGAGGCGACAACGCCGGCACGTTCAATATTTCAACCGCCTCCATGTTCGTGGTAGCCGGTGCCGGGATCCCGGTCCTGAAGCACGGCAATAGAAGCGTATCCAGTAAAAGCGGGAGTGCCGATGTGCTGGAGGCGCTGGATATCGTAGCTACTTTGCACAAGGAGCAGGTCGAAAAAGTATATAAAGAGACCGATATGGCTTTCATGTTTGCCCCTCATTTCCATCCGGCCATGAAACATGTTATGCCTGCAAGGCAGGTGCTGGGTATCCGTTCTTTCTTCAACACAATGGGACCCTTGCTGAATCCGGCTGAGGTGAAGCGTCAGGTGGTCGGTGCCTTTGACAAGCGAACTTCCAGGCAGATAGCTGAAATACTTTCAAACCTGAATACGGAACATGTATACAGCGTGCATGCCCGCGACGGGCTTGATGAGCTGAGCCTGAGCGCTCCGACTTTCCTATTTGAACTGGATGGAGAAGAAGTAACCGAGCATCCGCCTTTCGATCCGGCCCGGCTGGGTTTTGAACCGGTGAGCCTCCAGCAGCTGCAGGGCGGGGATGCCTTCTTTAATGCAGACATCATTCGATCGATCCTGAAAAGAGAGGCTACCGATGCCCAGCGGAACATAGTGGTATTGAATGCCACCTTCGGTATCCATGTATCGGGTAAGGCCGATAGCCTGGAAGAGGCTAAAAAGATGGCAGAAGAGAGCATCGACTCCGGTTCCGCTCTCAAAGCACTGAAGAGGATGAGTGAGGCGACCAACGACGTAATGAAAGTATCTGACTAGCATGCCGACCATACTCGAACAAATTGTAGAACAGACAGAAACTGACCTGAAAAAACGGAAGCGAAAGGTAAGTTTTAGGGACTTTGAATCATTTGAATGGTATGAACAGGACCGAAGGCCTTTTGGAGAAAGCCTGAAAAGGGAGGGCACGGTATCTGTTATTGCTGAAATTAAAAAAGCATCACCATCAAAAGGTATCATCAGAAAAGATTTTGATCCTCAACGAATCGCTTCTCAATACCGCAAGGGCGGAGCAAGCGCGCTGTCAGTGCTCACGGATGAGCCGGCATTTAAGGGAAGTCTTGATTATTTGAGCTTGGCATCGTCCGAAGTGGATATACCGGTACTGAGAAAGGACTTTATTATCGATCCCTACCAGGTTAAGGAGGCTCGGGCTTACGGGGCTGACGCCATCCTGCTCATTGCCACCATAACCGAAGGCGACCAATTGCAGGAGCTGCTGCATGCCGCGAGTGATTTCGGGCTGGAATGCCTGGTTGAATGTTATTCGGAAGAGGACTTCAAGCAGCTTAATTTTGAATATATTGACATTTTAGGCGTTAACAACCGTGACCTGAAAACCTTCGAGGTTGACCTTCATCGCGGTATTGAGCTTCTGAAGACCGCACCGGAAGAGACCGTGTTGGTTTCGGAAAGCGGATTAAGCAGCGCCGAGGACCTGAAAATTCTTTTTGACCATGAAATTCATGCCGCGCTGATCGGGGAGTATTTCATGAGGCAGCCCGATCCCGGCAAAGGGGTTGAGAATATGCTGGGTAACTTAAGCCGGCTGATTGAAGAGGAGTCAGAAGAAACCGGGGGCCAAAACAAAAAATCAACCAAACATAAGCTAAGTTAGACAGAGATATAAGAATGTTTGCAAACGAGGAAGAGCGTACTAAAGTTAAAATATGCGGCCTTACTTCACTGGAAGATGCACGCTTTGCATCCGGGGCATTGGCCCATTACCTGGGTTTCATTTTTTACGAGGAGAGCCCGAGATTCATCAAGCATGCTGAAGCAGGTGCCATCATTAACTGGATTGAAGGGCCCGA
>DATFJD010000472.1:0-4200 GCA_035269475.1 Halalkalibaculum sp. | reverse complement strand
GCCCGGTCGCAATCGCCGGTGCCCTACCGTGAATGGAGTGCATGCCGAAGGTATCCATGTAATAGGGAAAGCGGGCCGCACAGCCTATTCCCGAGATGAATACAATATCCTTTTTCGGGACTCCGATTTCCGGCATCACATTCTGAACCTGTTTCAATATGGTGTAGTCGCCGCAGCCGGGACACCATCGCACGTCCTGGTCGGAGGAAAAGTCCTTACCGCTGTAATCCGGAATAGTTCCGTCCCCGTTCTTGCTCTTGTTTACATGTTCCTGGATCTTGGTGTTTATAGCCATAATGTCGGTATTTAATGCTATCGGCTTCTAATTTTCTATTGCAGCGGAACTGGCTTCCCTGATCTCCTGCTTCAGCTCTTCTACGCCGAAGGGGCGTCCTTTGATTTTATTGATACCCTTTGCCGGGATCATATAGCGATCCCTGATCAAACTTAGCAACTGACCGTTGTTGATCTCAGGCACCAGTACCTGCCGGTATCCGTTCAATAAATCCCCGAGGTTTCTGGGAAACGGGGCAAGATAGCGGATGTGGATATGCGATATATCCATACCCACTTTCCGCAGTTCATTTACAGCCGTACTGAGGCTGCCATACGTAGAACCCCAACCCACAACAACCATCTCCCCTTCTTCACTACCTGAATCAACCTCCTGAAGGGGGATATGGTCGGCAATCTTATCCCGCTTGGCTTGCCTCATCTTCACCATCTTCTGATGGTTTTCGGGGTCATACGATACGTCACCGGTCTCATCCTCTTTCTCAAGCCCGCCAACCCGATGCTCAAGGCCTTCGGTACCCGGTATGGACCAACGCCTCACAAACCGTTCATCACGTACATAGGGGAGGAATTTAGCGGCTTCTTCATCCCTTCTCGGTTCAAATTCAACGTTTATATCCTGCAAGTCATCAGTTTGAGGGAACTTCCAAGGTTCTGAACCATTGGCCAGGAAACCGTCAGACAGGTACATGACGGGGATCATATGTTCCAGAGAGATACGGCAGGCTTCAAATACTGTATCAAAACAGTCGGCCGGAGTTCTGGGAGCTACTACCGCTATAGGGCTTTCCCCGTTTCTGCCGTGCAAGGCCTGCATAAGATCAGCCTGCTCGGTTTTGGTCGGCATGCCGGTTGACGGGCCGGCCCGCTGGATGTTTAGTATCACCAGCGGCAGTTCCAGCATAACGGCAAGGCCGATGGCTTCACCTTTCAGGGCTACCCCCGGCCCTGATGAACTGGTGACACCCAGACAGCCACCGAAAGCTGCCCCAATGGCAGAAGAAACAGCAGCTATTTCATCTTCGGCCTGGAATGTGGTTATCCCAAAATTCTTCAGTTTAGACATCCCGTGAAGCACATCGGAAGCGGGCGTTATAGGATAAGATCCAAAGAATAGCGGCAGCCTGCTCTTTCTGGCAGCAGCTGCAAGTCCCAGTACCGTTGATTCATTCCCGGTAATATTCCTGTAGGTACCGGGTTCCAGGGAAGCCTCTTTTACGGTATAGCGTGAAGACACTACCTCCGTAGTCTCACCGTAATTGTAGCCGGCCTTCAGTACATTCACATTGGCATCCGCAATATCCGGGCTGTCAGAAAACTTACGCTGGAGGTACCTTATGGTGGAATCGAGCGGACGTTCGTACATCCAGTATAGGAAACCCAGCACAAACATATTTTTGCAGCGATCGATCTCTTTAAATGAAAGGCCGGAATCGGAAAGCGCTTCCCGGGTTATCTTGGTTATATCAATTTCGATTAGGGTATACTCAGAAAGCGTATCATCCTCGAGGGGGCTGACTTCATTATTCTCATACTTTGCCAGGTTCAGGTTTCTTTTATCAAAACCCGATGTATTGGCAATCACGATGCCACCTTTTCTGAGCAGATCAAGATTGGCCTTTAATGCGGCTGCATTCATGGCAACCAGCACATCGCAAATGTCTCCCGGTGTCAATATCTCTTTGCTTCCAAAATGAAGCTGAAACGAGGAAACGCCGGGTACCGTACCGGCGGGCGCCCGAATTTCCGCCGGAAACTCCGGCAGTGTTCTCAAATCATTACCCTGTAGAGCGGCTGTGTTGGTGAAAAGAGACCCGGTCAGCTGCATGCCATCTCCGGAATCCCCTGCAAATCGAATGGTTACTTCTTCTTTTACCTGCTTCTTTGCACCCATAGTCACATGATTTTAACAAGGTTGTCAAAATCAATTTAATACAAAATTTGCAATCTATGGGAAATAATTTCGACCGGAACAGCCTGCTCAGGTTACTTCATCAATTAATGCTGCAATGCCGTCGTACATCTCCGCCAGCTGGCTCTCTGTAGTGCAGTATGGCGGCATCAGGTAGAGCACATTGCCCAGCGGACGCAGCAAGAGTCCCTTGTCTACACACTGCTCCTTAATATGATTCGCGATGGGATTCAGGTAGCCCTCTTCTCCTTCAGCCGTGATGTCCATAGCGGCTATGGTACCGCAGACTCTCAATTTCTTAAGTCTGGGATGATTTTGCAGCTTCTCCAGGTGCTCTAGATGCCAATGCTCCATGCCGCTGAAAGCAGGCTGGTTTTCGTGCATGAGTTCAAATGAAGCCAGCGCCGCAGCACAACCGATGGGATTGGCCGTGTAACTGTGGCCATGCCAGAACGTTTTTATGGGATCGGAACTGTTAAAAGCCTCGTAAACCCGGTCAGAGCATACGGTAACCGACAAGGGTAGAAATCCCCCGGTTAATCCCTTAGCCAGGCAGATAATGTCCGGCTCAACCTGGGCCCTTTTACTGGCAAACCAGTCGCCTGTACGTCCGAAACCGGTCATAACCTCATCGAAGATCAGCAGCGTATTAAACTGGCGGTTAACCCAGTGAAGCTCCTGTAAGAACTCCTTGCTGCACATATTCATGCCCCCTGCTCCCTGCACGAGCGGCTCGATCATTATGCCGGCATATTTTTCAGGATCCTGTTTAAGCAATTCCTCAATTCGATTGATTACAACACTCTCTTTATCTGCTTTATCCGGGTCTCCTATCCATGTGCCGGGATAGGGTACGAATTCCACGTCAAACAGGAGATCCTTAAAAACTTCGGTAAAAACGGAGCGTTCTCCGGCCGACATCGCCCCAAAGGTATCACCGTGATAGGCCCCTTCAAAACAGATAAACGTTTTTCGCTCCTGTCCAAGATTCCTCCAGTACTGGTAAGCCATCTTCATGGCCACTTCAACAGCGGTAGACCCGTCATCTGAAAAAAACACCCTGTTTAATGCGCCGGGTAGTTTTTGGGTAAGTTTCTCCGCCAGCTCTTCAGCAGGATCGTGGCTGAAGTTGGCAAATATGACCTGCTCCAGTTTTGAAGCCTGATCGGAAATAGCCTTGGCTATTTTGGGATGCGCATGGCCGTGCAGATTCACCCACCAGCTGGATATACAGTCCATAATTCTGCGGCCGTCTTCCAGTTCCAGCCACAGGCCATCCCCTTTTTCCACTTTTAAGGGTTCGGGTGCGTCTTCGATAATTGTGAAGGGATACCAGATATTTCTATGCATAACAAACTATCATCGTGACAGGCAGGTGCCTCAGGTGTTAAAGATTGTATTGAAAATTGACATCAGGGTTTTGGCGTTCAAAGTTTCTATGGTATTGATTTCACCGATCACTTCAACATTTCCATACTTCTCAATAGCTTTTTTATTGCTTTCGTTTTTGGGCCCGTTCATGACAACGCCCAGCACCGGGATTTCCCTGCTGCGCAAAGCCTCCAGCGAGAGGAAGGTATGATTGAGTGTCCCCAGTTCGCTCCGGGACACCAGCAATACGGGGAGTTGAAACCGTTCTATGAGGTCGATAATCATGTCATTATCATTTAAAGGCACCAGTAATCCTCCTGCCCCCTCTACCACAAGATTATTGGTTCCCGCTTCAGGCAGTTGAAAATCATCCAGTGAGATAGTTACCCCATCAATTTCTGCTGAGGCGTGAGGCGACAAAGGTTCTTGCAGGCGGAATCGCTCGGGCATGAAATGCTCATCGGAAAGCCCGGTAACTCTTCTAACAAATTCCGTGTCAGTTTCTTCCTCAAGTCCTGACTGTATAGGCTTCCAGTAAGTAGCCGATAGGCCCAGGGTCATCATTGCCGAAACCACCGTTTTTCCGATCCCGGTATCAGTACCGCTAACGAATATTTTTGATG
>DATFJD010000471.1:0-4210 GCA_035269475.1 Halalkalibaculum sp. | reverse complement strand
CTCGCCCCAGCCTTCATTTTCCTCTGCAATTTTTTTCAATGCAAGGGCATCGGAACCGTACATTTCGTAGGGCTCGGCCGCTTCGGCATTTTTTAGCCAGCCGTGGAGACGCAGGTTTTCGGTTACGGAATCTCTTTCATCAAGCCCGGCAACCACCGCAGCCTCATCTACCGTGTCTTCAGCCATCTTGCGGTAGGTAGTCCATTTTCCGCCGGTGATGGTTACCAGCCCGGAAGGGTCAATCAGCAGCGTGTGGTCGCGTGATATGGAGGAGGTGTCGCTGCTCCCGCCTTTGGAAACCAGCGGACGCAATCCGGCAAAGACGCTTAGCACATCTTCGGGTTCGGGATCTTTGGTCAGGTATCTGGCGGCATGCGTGATGAGGAAATTAACTTCTTCATCTAGTGCTCGCGGCTCAAGGGAGGGTGATTCAACCGGTGTATCGGTAGTACCGACAATAATTTTATCGTGCCACGGAACTGCGAAGAGAACGCGGCCGTCGTCTGTTTTGGGCACCATGATAGCACTCTCCCCGGGCTGGAAAGATTTATCCAGCACTATATGAACACCCTGGCTGGGCTGTATGATGGAGTCGGCGTCACGGTTATCCATCTTGCGTATGCTGTCGGTGAATACGCCGGTTGCGTTGACAACCACCCGGCCCTGTATTTCAAACTTCTCACCGGTTTCCTGGCACTTCGCTTTTACTCCCGAAACCAGCTTGTTTGCCTTTTGCAGTCCGGTAACTTTAAGATAATTGAGGCCTATCCCTCCCTCATCAAAGAGGGTCTGCAGCAGGTTGATGGCCAGCCGGGAGTCATCAAACTGCGCATCATGATAGATTACCCCGCCGTCAAGGCCTTCTGACTCAAGCGTAGGTATATACTCGAGCACTTTTTCTTTCGAGAGTCTTTTCGAAGGGCCCAGGCCAAGGTCTCCGGCCAGCTTGTCGTAAATCTTCAGTCCGATACCGTAAAAGGGACCTTCCCACCAGTCATAGTTGGGAACGATGAATGACTGATTTTTTACCAGGTGGGGTGCATTTTTTCGTAATAGCCCTCGTTCCCGCAGTGCTTCCAGTACCAGGGCCACATTGCCCTGGCGAAGATAGCGTACACCCCCGTGAACCAGTTTGGTACTGCGGCTGGAGGTACCTTTTGAAAAGTCGTGCTGCTCCAGAAGAAGCGTTTTATAGCCGCGGGATGCCGCTTCAACAGCCGTTCCCAGCCCGGTAGCACCGCCACCGATGATAATGAAGTCCCAAATTTCCGGATCGTCTTTAAGGTTTTGTATCAGTTGATCTCTATTCATAATAATATTTTATTGGGCCACTGATTCACACAGATTATAAGGGTGTTTTGGCTATGTATTTATGTAAGTTCCCTGACTTTTTAAATCTGTGTCGATCTGTGGCAATTAACTTTCCCAGCCTTGAGCTCGTTCAACGGCTTTATGCCAGCCGCTATACAATTCATTGATGACTTCGTCAGGCATATTCGGTTCGTAGGTTTCATCAATGGACCATTGTTCGGCAATCTTATTGACGCCATCCCAGAAACCGACAGCGAGGCCGGCCAGGTAGGCGGCACCCAATGCCGTGGTTTCAGTAATCTTAGGCCGAACAACCGGTACGTCCAAAATATTTGCCTGGAACTGCATCAGCAGCGAGTTGACGGAAGCACCTCCATCAACACGCAACTCCTTTAGTTCAATACCGGAATCGGAAACCATCGCCTTGAGAAGGTCGGCCGACTGAAAGGCAATGGCCTCGAGTGCCGCCCGTGCAATATGCGAGGTATTGGTTCCACGGGTGATGCCGGTTATAGTTCCGCGGGCATGAGGATCCCAGTGGGGTGCTCCCAGACCTGAAAATGCCGGCACCAGGTAAATGCCCTCGGTACTGTCAACTTTCTTGGCCAAGGCCTCTACATCTTCTGATTTTTGAATAACTCCCAGTCCGTCGCGAAGCCACTGTACCACGGCGCCTCCAATAAAAACGCTGCCCTCAAGGGCATATTCGGTTTTTCCGTCAAGCTGCCATGCAATGGTAGTCAGCAGTTTGTTTTCGGATTTCATAGGCTTATCGCCGGTGTTCATCAGCATGAAACAACCGGTACCGTAGGTATTTTTAGCCATCCCTTTTTGGGTGCAAACCTGTCCGAACAGGGCGGCCTGCTGGTCTCCCGCAATGCCGGCGATCGGAATTTTTGAAGCCAGTACGTCCCCGGCAGTTTCGCCATATACTTCACTGCAGGATTTGACCTTGGGCAGCATGGATGCAGGCACGTCCAGTATCTTAAGCAGATCCTCATCCCATTGATGCTCATGGATATTATACAACAGCGTACGGCTGGCGTTGGTCACATCCGTTACATGCACCTTGCCGTTGGTCATTTTCCATATCAGCCATGAGTCAACCGTACCGAACAGGAGATCGCCGTGGTCGGCCTTTCGCCGGGCCCCGTTAACATTGTCCAGTATCCATTTAACCTTGGTGCCGGAGAAATAGGGATCAAGTACGAGTCCGGTTTTTTCGCGAAAGGTCTCCTCCAGGCCTTCTCTTTTCAGCTGGTCTGTGGTAGAGGCCGTTCTTCGATCCTGCCATACTATGGCATTATAAATGGGTTTGCCCGTATTTTTATCCCAGACCACAGTCGTCTCCCGCTGGTTGGTAATTCCAATGGCTGCTACCTCACTGGGTTTAATGCCTGCCTTGGTAACCGCTTCTGCAGCCACACCGGTCTGGGATGACCAGATTTCGTTTGGGTCGTGTTCTACCCATCCCGGCTTGGGGAAAATCTGTCCGAATTCCTTTTGTGCTTTTGAAACGATAGAGCCGTGATGGTCAAATAGAATGGCTCTTGAACTGGTAGTACCCTGGTCGAAAGCGAGTATGTACTTTTTATTATTCATAGCTGATGTAAAATCTGTGACAGTGACTGAGGCCGTGCTGTTAATAGGTTACAATCAGTAAACGGTCAGTTTATGGCTATTGTGGTTAAGTAAGATGTAAATAAAACCCATAAGTAGCATCCCAGAATTCCGCCGATAATGGGACCGATAATGGGCACGACGAGGCCATACTGCCAGTCGTTGCTACCTTTATCTTTTATGGGCAACAGGGCATGGGCGAGTCGGGGCCCGAGATCCCTTGCGGGATTAATGGCATACCCTGTCGGTCCGCCCAGCGACATGCCAATGGCCCAGACGAGCACACCTACGATGAAGGGCTGCATGCCACCGGCTACACCTCCGGTGATGAATTCGCCTTCAATTTCTCCGGGATTGCCGGTGGCACCGCTTGTAATTCCCAGGATGCCAAGCAGCAATATGGCGGTGCCGATTACTTCGGTTACGGTATTCCAGCCGATAGAGCGGATAGCCGGGATGGTTGAAAATACACCCAGTTTATCTGCCGGGCTTTCGGTTACATCAAAATGCTTTTTGTAGGTCAGGTACACGAATATTCCTGAGAGAAAACCTCCCAATACCTGCGCGATAATATATCCCGGTACCAGGCCCCAGGAAAACTCACCGATGGAGGCCAGGCCTACGGTCACTGCGGGATTGATATGCGCTCCGGAAATCCATCCTACCGCATATACCGCTATTGCTACGCCGAATCCCCAGCCCGTGTTAATAAGGAGCCAGGCGCCACCGCCGCCTCCGCCTTCCCCTTTGGTTTTGGACAAAACGACATTGGCAACGACTCCATTACCCAGCAGGCAAAGAATAAAAGTGCCAAGTACTTCAGCCAGGTATTTACTTATCGGTGAAAAATCTAGCATAGTGACCCTCGGATTTTCAGTAATGTAGTTCCGGATTACAAAAACTTGACTTAGCTTAATTAATTAAGCAGTAATTTAAAAATATGGCCGATCACTCTTTTTGGCCACAGATTCACACAGATTTTAAATTTTAGCTACTTCAAGCGTCCACGCTTGAAGTAGCTATATAAATTCACTGGACTTAATTTAATATTTCAGTCAGGAGCATTTTTGCACGCTAAGGCGTGCAAAATCAAACCGTAAAAATCCGTGCAGATCTGCGGCTAAAATTATTGCTGAACGGTTTCGGTAGAATCGTTCGATACCCCTGCCCATTCCAGGTATTTGCTTCTTACTTCCGCAATATGATCTTCTAAATGTTCAAGCGTCCAGCCGGAGGTGTCGATAGGGGGATGCACATGTGCGGTTGCCTTGCCGGATTT
>DATFJD010000470.1:0-3045 GCA_035269475.1 Halalkalibaculum sp. | reverse complement strand
TTATACCTTATACCCTATACCCTTTACCTTATACCTTATACCCTTTACCTTATACCCAAGCTCACTCCTTGTTCATGGAAATCAGGAACTCTTCGTTGTCTTTGGTTCCCTTCATCTTGTCTTTGAGGAACTCCATGGCTTCGAAACCGTTCATGCGGTTCAGGTAACGGCGCAACAGTACAACCTTTTCGCGCTCGGCATCGGGTACGATAAGCTCTTCGCGACGCGTGCCGCTTTTGAAAATATCGATGGCTGGGAAAATACGGCGGTCGGCAAGATTACGGTCCAGCACCACTTCCATGTTACCGGTTCCTTTAAACTCTTCGAAAATCAGATCATCCATCCGTGAACCGGTCTGCACAAGGGCTGTTGCCAGTATGGAGAGGCTGCCTCCGTTTTCAATATTTCGTGCAGAGCTGAAAAGCTGTCGGGGCGCCTTCAAGGCTTCCGAATCAATACCGCCCGACATTGTTCGTCCGGAGGTAGGTGCACAAATGTTGTACGCACGGGCCAGGCGGGTAATGGAATCCATCAGCATCAGCACATCATGACCGCTTTCAACCAGGCGCTTGGCCTTTTCAAATACTATTTCAGATAAGCCGACGTGGTTTTCCGGGCGTTCATCAAACGTGGAAGCCACTACTTCTGCATTCTCTACCGAGCGCTCCATTTCAGTAACCTCTTCAGGACGCTCGTCAATCAGCAGTATGATAACTTTCGTTTCCGGATTGTTATCATTGACAGCATTGGCAATGTTGCGAAGAATGGTTGTTTTACCTGTTTTAGGCTGGGCAACAATCAGGCCACGCTGTCCCTTGCCTAACGGTGCAAATAGGTTGATAATCCGGGTGGTATACTCGTTCGGCTTATGCTCCAGGTCGAAGCGTTCTTCGGGATAGATAGGCAGAAGATCTTCAAAATCTTCCCTGTTATCCATATCGTGCGGAATTTTCCCGTTCACCCCATCTACGCGAAGCAGGGCAAAATAGCGCTCCCCTACTTTGGGCGGACGAATAATTCCAATAACACAATCTCCCTGTTTTAAGCGAAAACGCTTAATCTGTGAAGGAGAGACATAAATGTCATCGGGACTTGCTTTATAGTTGTAGTTCACCGATCTCAAAAAGCCGTAACCGTCAGGCAAAATTTCAAGGGTGCCTTCCTGAATCAGGTATGGTCCCAAATCGGGTTCAATTTCTTCCAGGCGCTCCTCCAAAGTGGGAGCATCCGATTCAGGCAGAATATCATGAACGCTCTTCTTCTTTTTACCCTTGCGCTTGCCTCCTGACTTGGAACTGCGTGAGCGGCCGCCGCTGCTCTTTCTTTTGGAATCCCTGCTGTCGGGCGTATCGTAGGGCTGAGTATGCTGGGTTCCGTCCTGCTGTGCATTCGCTTCGTCAGGCTGCTTCAACTCCTTATCCTCTCCCTTAAGAGCTTTTTCAATACGTGCTACCAGCTCCTTCTTTTTTAATCCCGCAGGCTTAATACCCTGCTTGCGTGCAATCTGCTGCAGGTCTTTTACCGTTCTTCGAGGTAACGAATCGATATCTTCCTTGGTTACTCCATCGGTTTGGCTATCCGACATAATTATCTATACAATGAGTTTTTATTGAGATGAATAAATGGTTCTAGTAATCTTATACAAAGCTGTAAAAGAGAATTGATCTACACTGCGCTGTAAATGGTGGAATATTCAGAGTAGATGTGAACTAACGGTTGTTTGCGAAAGTTGCTATCCAATCCCTAACCGTTGAGTAAAAGTAAAAACTTCCTGTAAAAATTACTAATTCCGTTTCAAATTCTTCAAATACCAGCTTTTGCTGTTTTTTTGTTACAGGAAACGGACGTACAGACGGCAAATGCTGTTTTATTTGGTTTATCGTTGCAGCCCGTTGCGTATTGAGTTCATAATAAAATATTTTATTGAATACTGAAAATTCATTTATCAGCTGCTCATTTACCTTATCGCTCATCATAGAGAGCACAATAGAACACTGATTCAGTGGCGCAAGGCTGCCTGCCGTCTGTTTCATGGCCCGGACTGCCTCCGGGTTATGTGCCCCGTCAAAATACCATTCAAAGCGATCATGCAATCTTTCAAAACGTCCAAGGCTGGGATACTGGGCCCGGACATTAGCGATGCCATTGCGAAATTGTTCCGGCTTCAGGGGATATTTTTCATTCAGCAGCCGGCACACCAGCCATGCCGCAGCCAGGTTATAAACCTGAACCGGTGCGTATAGATCACTCTCCAGTAAAAGTTCCTTATTATCAGGATGCAGGATATAGCTGCCTTTGTTGCATTTCGGGTGAAGCTCTTCAATATCATGAAGCGGTGCGCCTTTCACCCGGGCTATCTCTTGCAGCACCTTTTTGGCCTCATCATTGACATTGCCAAGTACAACCGGCTTTCCCGGCTTTATGATGCCGCCTTTTTCAGCCGCGATGTCCGAAATGGTATCCCCGAGTATATCTGTATGATCTAAAGAAACATTGGTAATGACCGATACTTCCGGTGTGATAACATTCGTAGCATCAAGCCGCCCCCCTAGCCCGACTTCGATAATAGCCAAATCGACCTGCCTTTCACTAAAATACCAGAAAGCGATGGCTGTACTGATTTCAAAATAAGTAAGCCTAAAACTTTTCAGCAGGCTTTCGTGGTGGTTGAAAAACTCGAGCAGTCCGTCTTCGGATATCGCTTCGCTATTAATTTTGAAACGCTCGCTGAAATCAAGCATATGTGGCGACGTGTAGATACCCGTTTTATATCCCGCCTGTTGATAAATGGAAGCCAGTATCTGGCAGGTACTCCCCTTTCCGTTTGTGCCGCCCACATGTATGGAGGGAAAATCATTTTGCGGATTACCTGCCGCCTCACAAAACTTTCTGAAGCGATCTAGGTCAAAATCAGCCGCACTCTTTCCGGATGTTTGAAACCTGGGAATGGATTCCAGGTACCGCCTGACCTCTTTAATTGTTTTAAAAGGCATAAGTTAAAGCACACTCCATTTCATTCTTATGATAAAGCTGTTTACTTTTAGT
>DATFJD010000469.1:0-2422 GCA_035269475.1 Halalkalibaculum sp. | reverse complement strand
GTTTACCTGCTGAATGTACCAGGGCCTGTTTCTTGAACTGACCCAGAACTTTCCGTACTGACCCGTGAAATCTTCATGGTGCAGGTGCAGCCAGTCATATTCCGAAAGCTTTCCATTCAGCACCTCGGGATCCCAGACCTGGTCATAATCCACTTCGGCATAGGTCAGGGCAAGGGTGACGGCATCGTCCCAAGGAAGAGCCTGCTTGGGGGTGTAAACGGCAATTTTAGGTGCCTTATCCAGCTTAACTACAGCTGTATTTACGTCCGGCGTTTCTACTTCAGCAATAATTTCAGCCGCTTCACTTCCGCTGATAACTTCTGCCTTGACATTTTTCAATCTACAAGTTTGCAGGAGTTCCTTAGAAAAGTCAGTCATAAAGCTTCCGCCCCTGTAGTTAAGCAGCCATTCGGCCGAATTTCCCTTTTCCAGGTTATTAAAGATAATGCCATAAGCCTTGAGATGATTGGATTGTGAAGCATCCATAGGGATAAAAATTTGCTGCTGAGCAAATCCCGTAGAAGAGAAGCCGAAAGTGAGTAAAAGAATGACCAGTAAATGTCGATACATATCAGGTTTCAATATTTTGAAGTTCTTCAATTCTGGAACGGGCAAAGGAGGCATAGAACCCCTGCGGGTATTCCAGTATAATTTCTTCGTACAAAGCAATTATTTGGCCCCGGTTGTCGGGCAAGGAAATTTCTGTATCATGGATAGCTGATGTATTTGGCTGTGAAGCGGATGATTTTTCACTGAAAAACTGGTCCCCGATTCTGGCTTTCTCCCACATCAGGCGTTCCCGGAGCGGGGAGTTGCTTCCCACCGAATCCAGGTATCGAGTGAGGCGTTCATAGGTCAGCGGCAAGATGTCAGGGCTAAGGTGTGAACTCAGTTCCAGAAGTGCCTCATCGGATAAGGGATTATAAGAATTTGCTGTTATCAGGGGATTCAGTGTGCTTATAGCGCTGTCCCTGAGTCCCTGTGCAAAGTACTCTACTGCTTTTGCAAAAGGATCCAGCAGTTTGCCGGTGCTGTCAGCCTGCAATCCATCCTGAATCCAAACCCTAAGCTGAACGGCATCATTGGCAAAATAGGAGGTGGCTTGTCGCTCAAGAGCATTTAGCTGGATCTTGGCAAATTCATAATCTCCGGCATAAAAGTCAGAAAGGGCAAGGTAGTAGCGTGTTTTCTCCGCCAGTTCGCCCAGCCTGACATCTTTATTACTTTTGGTAAAAGCGATGCGTGCCCGGCTGTAGTTGTTTTCGTAGAGATAAATTCTTCCTTCGATATAACTGCGCTGGGCCAGGTTAGAACTGTCAGCACGCTGCTGAAGCTTGGAGAGGTATCCGTTGGCGTACTGTGGCTCATGCAGATGGTCAAGAGCCAGTTCGGCCTGGGTGATATACACCCGGTCCATATTTCTGTAGCCCGGGGCTTCGGTTTCAAGTTGAGAGAGAGTTTCAAATGCTTTTTGGTATAGCGAATCTCTTTTTTGCCCGCTTGAGAGGTTGAAGTCGGATAAATAGTCGGCCCACTCAATGTAGATATTTGCAATCTCTTCCATACTCTGGTACTTGGCCACCTCAATATCATTCTCTACATAGTACCTGTAAGCTTGTTCCGCGAGTTCAAACTGGCGGTCGGAAAGCAGTTTGGCTCCCAGCCCGTAGAGGCTGTATGAAGTATATGATTGGGATTCCTCAAATTCCCTGGCTGTAGCCAGTGCTCTCTCGTAAAGCTCTCTTTCCAGTAAAAGCCACAATTCAAGCTGGTGCAGGTCTCTGTAACTGGGATGTGTGACCGGCAGGCCTTCAAGGAAGTCGCCGATCTCCAGGATGGCTATGTCGTAAAGATAGTCGTCATTGAACCGCAACAGGGTCGACTGGACGTAGTTGATACGGTCCGGATTCTGTTTTATCAGATCAAGATACTCCTGAATTGACTCTTCATATTTGCCGGCTTTCATATAGGTATTGGCCAATTCGCTCGAGAGTACACTGGTATCGGAAAATAACTTGGCCGCGGCTTTGTATGTTTCGATGGCAGGTTCAAAGGCTCTTCTGTCGCGCATGGCTCTGGCCATAGAAAGGTAGATTTCCATGTTGCGGGGATTCTGCTTTTTTACCTCCTCCCATATTGAAAAAGCCCGGAGCGTATCACCGCTGATATGATAAATCTCACCCAGCCGGATACCTGCCCGTGCCGGATAGTAAGACCTGTTTCTGGCCTGACGTGTAATCTCGATGGCAGTGTCATAGCGTTTCAGATTAATGAGGCTTTCGGTTGCCTTTTCAAGGAATATATAGTTCTCAGGATTTTGCCTGTGGAGGTTGTTGAACATCTCATAAGCCCGCTCATAATTTTGGCTTTGAAGCATCTGGTTGGCAATAAAATAAGCGTTGCTATCCTGGGCTTGCGCCGG
>DATFJD010000468.1:0-6372 GCA_035269475.1 Halalkalibaculum sp. | reverse complement strand
ATGAAAGAAGCAGGATGGAAAGCTCCGGAGTCGTTTAAAGTTAAAGCGGCAGATGATGCCACGGACCTCTACGGAGTCATGTGGAAACCCTTCGACTTTGACTCGACCAAGTCTTATCCCATCATAAGTTACGTTTACCCGGGACCCCAGACAGAACCTTTTCCTATCGGATTTACGATCAGAGGTTCAAGAGCTCGTCCGGCGACCCTGGCTCAACTGGGCTTTGTAGTGGTAGCCATGGGCCAGCGGGGAGGCAGTCCGCTTCGTTCAAAGTACTATCACAATTACGGATATGGAGATATGCGTGATTACCCGCTGGCTGATAACAAATACGGCATTGAGCAGCTGGCATCCCGGCACTCCTTTATTGATGCAGACCGTGTCGGTATTTTCGGACACTCCGGAGGTGGCTTCATGAGTACAGCAGCCCTTCTTACCTACCCTGATTTTTATGACGTTGCCGTCTCTTCTGCCGGGAATCATGATAATAACATGTACAACATTTGGTGGAGCGAAGTGCATAACGGGGTGGAAAAAGTTACCAAAAAAGTTGAAACCGACAGCGCCAATACAGATTCGGTAAAAACGGAATGGAAAGCGCAGGTAGAACCCAATACGGAACTGGCAGACAACCTGAAGGGGCATTTACTGCTCGTCCACGGGACCATTGACGACAATGTCCATCCCGGTAACACCATCCGTATGGCTGATGCTTTGATAAAAGCAGGAAAACGATTTGATTTAATGATGCTGCCGGGCCAGCGTCACGGTTTTGGAGAATATTCTCCCTATTTCGAGCGCATGATGTGGTATTATTTTGCCGAGCACTTGCTGGGAGATTACCGGGATAATGTCAACTTCAATATACCCGACTACGAAGATTAGTGTTAAGTCAATGATGAACTTTCGAGTCAATGTTTAAGGATATAAGGTATAAGGGAATAGGGATATATACAGAAATAATGTTACCGCTCATAAATCACCGCTTAAAGAGGCTTCTAGCCTCGTATGTAGGACTATATTGTTCTCAATAAGACCATTCAACTCAGTCCCTCAGCCCCTCAAAACTACTTCAAATCTTTTCCAAACCTCCAAGGTTTTCAAACCTTGGAGGTTTTTCATCAATGTACCTGCTCCCAATCACTCCGCCTGATATCCGGGTTCCGTCGCAAGATTTTCCTGATAAACCCTCTCTTTTTTCGTGACCGTGAAATTCCAGATAACACCGGTGATTGCCAGCATAATGGCAAAGAAAATGATCACCTCTTGTATAGTAAATAGCTTCTGCTCAAGCAAGGTGGAAGCAACAATCACCGAAGCCGACTGGGCCAGCGTAAACAGCAACCACTCAGTGCTGAATATCCTTCCTCGATACGTATCGGGCGTACGTCGCTGCAGCAATACGGTACTCATAACCCAATTTGCCCCGGATGCCGCATGGGCTATGAATACAAAGAACAGCATGAGCCCGAGGCTGGTTGATAGGCCGACGAGCGCATAGGTCACGCCCGCAAAGATCATGCAAAGCCCCATCCCCCGTATCCAGCTGCTTTCGTTTTCAAAAATGCGCCGCCCAATTACCGGACCGATACCCGTACCCACTCCCCGGGCCGAATACAGCAGGCCGAGCCCGACACTGCCCATCATTAATACTTCCTCAGATACCAATATGAGCATGTAGGTCAAGGCCCCCAGGAACATGGTGAAGCAACCTTTTGCCAGGGTCGGACGCAAAATATGCGGTTGATTGAAAAGATAGTGGAAACCTTCTTTGATACCGACCAGAGGGTTTTTGGTACGCTCCAGCTCCTCCGGATCCATCTCTTTCTGGGGAATAACCGCCTTGTAAATAAACCAGGTAGATACTCCATAGCTGATTGCATCTAGAATGAATACCAGGTCCGTGCCCAGCCACTCGGTAGCCAGCCCGCCGATTCCCATCCCCATGGTAAAGATGATGCTCCAGCTCGCCGCCGAGAGCACGTTGGCATCTACAAGTTCCTGTTCGGTAGTTACATTCGGAATGGAAGAAGTTTTTGCAGGTTCGAATATCGCCGACAACATCATCTGCAGCGCCGTAAGAACATAAGCAAGCCACAGCGTTTCATAGGATTCCACCAGCAGCAGGCCAAGTATTATGATTCCCCGCATGACATCGCAAAACATCATTAACCGCCGCCTGTTAAACCGGTCGGTTATATATCCCGCAAAAGGTGAAAATGATGCCAGGCTCATCATTTTAACCACGATAATCAGTCCGAGAAGGAATTCCGATTCCGAATACTTGGTGATCAGTGCATATACTGCCAGGATGCCGAACCAGTCTCCGAAATTGGATACAACCTGGCTAAGCCACAACCTCCGATAATTTTGGTTGTGCTTAACAAGGTTTATATAGGGACGTAATTTCTCAAACATATTTACTTGTTTGCCGCAGATTTTCACGGATTATGTTTGCCACAGATAGGCACAGATTAAAACTGATTGACTTGTGCTTAATAATAAAATCATTTTAGATCTGTGTAATCTGTGGCTTAAAATAGTTCTCTCATGTAATCCGGGTAATCCACAGCCAATCGTAATCAGTGTGCATCTGTGGCCCTATTCAATCCCCGTGCTGCCAAAGCCGCCGGAACCGCGCTCGGAATCCGGTAAATCCTTCACTTCTTCGGCAAACATCTGCTGAACAGGAGCAATAACCATCTGGGCAACGCGGTCCCCGTGATTGATATTAAAAGGCTTATCCCCGTGATTAATGGCAAGTACCTTAACCTCGCCCCGGTAATCGGCATCTATGGTTCCGGGAGTGTTTAGCATGGTGATTCCATTTCTGTAGGCAAGTCCGCTTCGTGGCCGAATCTGTGCCTCGTATCCCTCGGGAAGTGCCATCTGAAACCCGGTCGGTATCAGGGCTCGTTGACCGGGTTCTAATTCTAATGGTTCACTGAGTGCGGCACGGACATCCATACCCGCCGCATGGCTGCTCTCATAAGAGGGCAACGGGAGATCTTCAGCATGGGAAAGTTTCTTAAACAGTACTTTTTTCATTCTCTAAGCTCTTTTTTGTAGTCAATAAGTTTAATGCGGACATTCCCGAGCCATACCTTGACATGCGCCTCCAGGGGTACCCTCAAGTCATCGGCGAGGTACCATGACTTAAAATCGCCCCTGAATCCAAATGGCCCGTCAATCGTCGACTCTCCTTCCCCGTAGTAAGTTACCACAGGCTCATCGAAAGCTTTGTATTTTCTCATCTCTTTCTTCATGGTATTATCAACCGATATATAGCCCTTTTCCAGGTTCAGGTATATGGGAATGGTAAAATCATTTTCTGTACCGGCAAACAATCGGCCAAGATGGAAAATTAACTGTCCCGAACTGGCCGGTTCCTCTATCGCAAGGGTATCTCTGGTTTCCTTCTCCCTCATGTACACTTGGCCGGCTTCATAGTCATAGATATACCGGGTGTCGTCATATTCTTCATCATCAACATTGTCGGTCCAGTAAACCAGGGAGTGCGGAAGTGAATCGGTTTGAGTAAAGATGGTATTGTAATGGTTCTCTTCTTTCCCGACAAAGGGAATACCGGGGTTGGAAGTAATAATTGTGCGAAGATATTGGGCACGATTCCCGTTATACAGGGTATCGCCCATGGTTTCGACCTTAACTTCTCCCAGCTTGAATAAACTATACCTCACTTCGTAGGTAAAGACTTCATGCCACTTCAGCAATTCACTTTCCGCCGGGGCCCGGTCGGCATGTTCGTAGGTCAGCAGGGAATCCTGTGCATGCGAGGCAAGCGGTAAGAGAATAAGTAGAAGAGATAAAAAGCGTGCTGTTCTGTTTAAATCAGTTTTCAATTATAAAAGTTTTACCGGTTAAAATTCGTTGTAATATAAAAGAATAAAGTTCCTTATTATTTAGGGCATCATTACTTCTGCTCAAAATATTTTTGATCCTTATCGTTCATGAATGACTCCAAAATTAAGAATATTCTAGAGTTTTTACTGATAAGCTTATTATGTGTCGCCTGTTCCCAAAGCGACGCCCAAAGAGAATTCGAAAACCAGGCGTTCAGAACCCCACAAAATATAACGGAAACTACTCCCAATGGAGAGCCTGCTGACGGCGGCGATGTTGATCCCGACGATTGGCGTATCGGCCCCGATTACAGGGGCCTGGTCGAAGTCGGAAAGCCGGCTTACCCCAATCCCCTATTGATAGACGACTTTCTTTTTATAGAACTGGACTTTGGTTTTGAAAGCCGGATCCGGGGGATCAGAGTATTTGCCTTCAGTGATCCCAACGTAAACATCCAGCAAGTGGATGAAATAACAAGGGAATTGAGCACCATCGAAACGCTGAGAATATCACCTTCTCTGTTTGCCGGCTCCACCGGGGTTGGGCTCGCCTCGCTTTACCGAATCGTAATAACAGATCTAAACGAAAATGTCTTAACCTATGGCGATGTGGAAGTTCTAAGGTGAAAGCTAAGGTTGTTAAAGACAGCCATCCCTCCTATTTTCAGATTTAAAAATAAATTCCATGGTAAATCATAAAATTACGAAATCGGAACGCCGGGTTCTGGAGCGGCTAATTTTTCCGGAAACCTTCCAGGTTATTATGGAAGAAACCGGATTGCTGTATGGCGAATTGAGAGATGATTTAATCAACCTCCTTAATTTCGGTTTCGTCGAAGCTTACGAAGTAGAAGGATCTAAACTGGCACTGACTAAATTTTATGATTCCGACAATTTACAAGACTTCACCTTCCGTGCTACAAAACGCGGACTATCTGCAATTAAAAACATCCGAGCATGAAGTTTGAAACTACTGTTGGCAGTGATACAAAAGACATTGAACTTAACAACGATGAGGGTGAGTTTACCATAAATGGCGAAACCCGAAGCTATACATTCCATCGTCAGGATAACGGGCGCTACCTGCTGAGATCGGGAACAAAACTTTTTAAAATCGATAATGTATCATACGACAAACACACCGTTCACTTCACAATAGACGGCAAGTGGTGCAAAGTCGATGTACGCAATGAGCAGGATCTGCTTCTCGATAAGCTAGGCTTTAAAACAGCCGCAGAAATCGGTGAAGGCGAACTGAATGCGCCCATGCCCGGCAAAATTCTGGAAATGATTGTCAAGGAAGGCGATGAGGTGAGCTTAGGTGACCCCGTTGCCATTTTAGAGGCTATGAAAATGGAAAACGAACTCAAAGCCCCGATCGACGGCGTCGTAAAAACCATTGCGGTTTCGAAAAATGATTCCGTAGAAAAGAACGCATTAATCTTAGAAATAGAGGCAAGTGGATAAATTTGTAATAGAAGGCCCTACCCCCCTTCAAGGCACGATACCCATCAGCGGATCAAAAAATGCTGCACTTCCCCTGATGGCAGCAGCACTTTTAGGCAACTCGCCAACAACTATTCATAACGTACCCAAGCTCAGGGACATCTACACCTTCAACAATGTATTGCGGGTTACCGGTGCCAGGGTTGACTTTGACGAAGAAAGCGGGACGCTCACCATAGACCCGGCAAATATTTCCTTCCTGGAAGCCCCCTATGAACTGGTTCGGAAAATGAGGGCGTCATTCTATATGCTCGGGGCGCTTTTAGGTAAATACGGTGAAGCAAAAGTATCACTGCCGGGTGGCTGCGCCTGGGGCCCTCGTCCGGTTGACCTGCATATTGAAGGCATGAAAACAATGGGGGCCAATATTGAACTGGAACAGGGTTATGTCATCGCCAACACCGAAAAAGTTCTGGATGGTGGTATATACGAACTGGATCCGAGCAGCGTTGGCGCCACCATTAATCTGCTGCTCGCTTCCGTTTTAAGGGCTTCAGAATTCACTATTAAAAATGCTGCAAAAGAACCCGATGTTGTTCTGCTCTGCAAGGCATTGAGTAATATGGGTGCAGAAATTGATGGTATTGGTACCGATACCCTTACCGTGAGGAGAGTTGACACGTTAACAGGAATTGAAATTGACAATGCACCCGACCGTATTGAAACCGGCACCTTTATGATCGCCGGGGCCATGCATCCGAAATCGGAATTAACCCTCACCGGTGCCGACCCCTCAGAACTCGGAGCCTTTCCGGAAACCCTGCGCAAGACGGGCGCCGAAGTTGAAATCAACGGGAGCACCATCCGCATAAAAGCTCCTAATACGCTTAAACCCGTATCAATAAAAACCAGAACCTATCCCGGTTTCCCGACCGATCTCCAGGCACAATGGTCTACGATGATGACGCAGGCTGAAGGGGACTCAAAAGTTACCGATACCATATACTATGACAGGTTCAGTTACGTTCCTGAATTGGTAAGGCTTGGTGCAGATATGAACGTTGAA
>DATFJD010000467.1:0-10704 GCA_035269475.1 Halalkalibaculum sp. | reverse complement strand
CGGATTTTCTCTTCTAAAACCCCGACCGTAGGATTGGTGTTGCGGCTATAAATATGTCCCTCTCTTTTGCCTGTGGCCACATCGTACCATTCATCAAGATCTTTGTAGGCAAAGGTAACACTATTGACGATTGGAGGTGTGCTTGCTCCCATATAAAAGGGTTCTGATTCGCCTGCCCAAACTGCAGTGGTACCTTTGTTACTTTTTTTAGAAGTCATTGTTTTAGTCTAAACTATTTATAATTGACTGGATGAAGAATTTGGTATTAAAAGCTTAATTGATATTATATCAGAAATAGCTTCTAATTATGGTACGGAAAATATTTTTCAATACTGAAATGAAATATAAACGTATATGAAACGAGTAACGGGAATTGGGGGATTGTTTTTTAAAAGCAAGAATCCTGAGAAAACCAAAGAGTGGTACCGGGAGCATCTGGGTATTCAAAGCGGAAAGTATGGCGGTACTTTTGAATGGCGGCAAGCCATAGATAATCAGAAAAAAGGCTTCACAGCCTGGGGTCCCTTTGATAAGGATACGGAGTACTTTTTGCCCGGTGACAAGGAGTTTATGTTTAACTACAGGGTCGATGACCTGGAAAAGCTGCTGGGAGTCTTAAAAGAAGAGGGGATAGAAATTGTAGGCGAAATGGAGGTATATGATTACGGTAAATTCGGCTGGATTATGGATCCGGACGGGCAGAAGGTTGAGCTTTGGGAGCCGGTCGATGAGGTCTATGAAAAGATGGCTGACGATGAAAACAATACCAATAAAAGCAGTTGATAAATAAATAGACATGCCAAGTTTTTAGAAACTTGGCATGTCTATTCCCGGTTCGGGATATAATTAACTTTCAGAAGTTTAGTAACCCTACGGAAGGCGATTACGTATTGTAATTCTAATTTTATTTGGATGCACAAAGAAACTGGTTTTATAATTCTATTTGTCATCTGCTTGTTATCCGGTTGTTCTGTAGAACAATACAAAACAAGTAATGCCGGGAACATCGCTGCCATTGACAGTCTTATTCAAAAAGCCGTTGATCAGGAGGATATACCCGGCGCGGTCGTTCGCATTCAGCAAGGTGATTCCATACTTCATCATAAAGCATACGGTTTTGCCCAAAAGTATAAGTATGGTTTGGAGCCGCTTGAAAATCCCAAAGAAATGTCCCGGTATCATCTCTTCGATTTGGCCTCTTTGACAAAGGTGTTTGCCACTACCTACGGCATCATGCTTTTGGCAGATCGAGGAGAATTTATGATTGATGATCCGATTCATAAATATCTTCCGGAGTTTAGCGAGGGCGCAAAAGGGGAGATCACCATAAGGCACTTATTAACCCACAGCTCCGGTCTTACACAATGGTATCCCTTGTATTATAAAGCATCCGATAAAATAGATCGGCGCAAAGTAATATCAGAGATGCCTTTAAAATGGCAGGTGGGAGAAGGGCGTCATTACAGCGATCTGGGCTTCATGCTGCTGGGCGATATCATCGAAAGAGTATCCGAAAAGTCTTTGGACCAGTTTTTAGCTGATGAGCTTTACCAACCGTTAAACCTTCAACATACAACATTCAACCCTCTTCAAAAGAGCAATGAAACTATAGCCGCAACTTCACACGGCAACCCCTTTGAAAAACGTATGGTATATGATGACGAATTCGGGTATGAGGTGGATGTAGATCCCCGATCGTGGAATGGCTGGCGTGAGTACACGCTGAAAGGAGAGGTCAATGACGGTAATGCCTGGTATGCCAATGGAGGCGTTGCGGGGCACGCGGGACTGTTCTCAACCGCTGGAGAGCTTCAGGTGATGATTGATCTTTTGTTGAATAATGGCAGGCACGGCGGCAAGCGTCTTATATCCAAAGCGGTAATAGATACGTTTTTAACGAAAGATCGTTACGAAAACGGACTGGGATGGGCCATGGATAAAGACTTTATTGCCGCTAAGGGCACCCCGGATGGGACCTTTGGCCACACGGGTTTTACGGGCACTAACGTGGTGGTAATACCGGAGCTTAAACTCTCGATCATATTTCTTACCAACCGGCAAAATATGGGATTGCAGCAAGACGGCACTTACTTTAATTTAAACTCATTGCGGCAGGAAATTGTCAATATTGTGATGAAAAGCACAGATGGTGGGTTTGATGGGGAATAATCAGTAAAGACACAATTAAAGTTTTTAGCCCTTGAAATGCCGGTTTTGACGCTCTGTGGGTGTTTTTTACTCTTCCAACCTGTACTTAAAGCATGTTCGCCATACCGCATGTTCATGTGAATTTATGAAATCCGGCAAATATTAGATTTCAGCAGCTCGTTCTGCGAGTGTAAATATTCACAAACAGGGTTCTATGATGAGAAAACTTACCATACTATTATCGATATTTTTATTTACCTCATGTATTGAAAGTTCAGGTCCGGTGGGTCCCCAAGGTCCTGAAGGTGCTCCGGGTCCTGTAGGCCAGGCATTTGAAGTAGAGGCAAATTTTACTGAAGGCAACGGCTATTCCCAGATATTTGAATTCCCGGCAAGCGTGGAAGTACTTCAGTCTGATATTGTGGCTGTGTATCTTTTATGGGAGGTTGATCCGGATACCGGTAATGATGTGTGGCAGCAACTTCCTGTATCCGTATTTTTTAATGACGGGCAGCTGCAGTATGCTTTTGATCACACGGTAGCAGATGTGAAGCTCTTTTTAACGGGAGATACTGATCTGAGTACAGTAGGGGACGAATATACCCGTGACCAGATATTTAGAGTGGCGGTATTGCCGGTAGACTATGTGGAAGGCAATAATATTGATATGAGTAATATGGAAGAGGTAATGGGTGCCGTGAAGACGGAGAAGCTGGAGAGAATACGGTTGTGAAATTTCTCTACCTTTACAGACATGCCAAGTTTTGCAAAACTTGGCATGTCTGATAAAAAGCTATTACTCGATGAGCAAATGTTGAATTTTCTTGTAATCTTTCATCTGGTTGTGAAAAGCCATGAATTCATTTTTATCACCAAACAGGTCTAATACACTATTTCTGTCTACTTTTGTAGAACCATTTCCTATTAATGCAAGATATGAAGAATAGGTCCAGTCATTAAAAGTATCAGTAAAATTGTGGTGTATAGGATTGTGATGGATATAGTGAATGAGAGCAAAAAGGTAAGATTGGGAATCTACTAATATGTGTTTAAATGGTTTTTGAAAAAGGCTGCCATTTCTAGTATAAACCTTATTGAAAGATTTAGTATAGGAGATAAAAAGGATTCTGAATTGATTACTGATCATTTCTGTAATAGCACCCTGCTCGGGTCGTAATAATTTGGTGAGTTCTTCCTCGCTTTTGACTTTTATAAGGAAATGAAAGTGATTAGGTATTAAGCAGTAAGCCCAGACAGTAAGATAATCTGCTAAATAGTTGTTCCACCGTTCAAGAAAAAAATTGTAGTTTTTAGTTTCTGTAAAAAGATTCTCAGTCCCATTTGCGCGATTGTAAATGTGGTAAAATTGGTCCGGGACAAATTTTGAATAATAATCTTTCATAGATATTGATATAACACATGCCAAGTTTTGCAAAACTTGGCATGTGTTTATTTAAGCTCAATAATTCAAATTAGGTGCCAGCCAGCGCTCGATCTCCTCTATAGTCATGTCTTTTCGATCGGCATAGTCTTCGATCTGGTCTTTCTCAAGGTTGCCAACATTAAAGTAGGTCGATTCGGGATGGGCAAAATACAGTCCGCTGACCGAAGCCGCCGGGTGCATTGCAAAATGTTCCGTCAGCTCAATGCCGGTTGAGGACTCCACATCCAGCAGGTCAAAAAGGATTCGTTTTTCGGTATGATCGGGCTGGGCCGGGTAACCGGGAGCGGGACGAATACCGGTATATTTTTCGCGTATTAAGTCCTTGTTTGAGTAATTCTCATCAGGTGCATAGCCCCAGTATTGCTTGCGCACCTTCTCATGAAGCAACTCTGTAAAGGCTTCTGCCAGCCTGTCTGCGAGCGCCTTGGTCAGTATGGCGTTGTAGTCGTCATGATCTTTCTCAAATTTCTTTGCCAGCTCGGGTGCGCCGATACCGGCTGTAACGGCAAATCCGCCCATATAGTCCTCAACTCCGGAATCTTTGGGAGCCACAAAATCGGCAAGTGCTTTATTAGGTTGCCCTTTTCGCTTCTTGGCCTGCTGCCTGAGCGTATGGAACGTAGCAAGAACCTCCTCGCGATTTTCATCGGCATAAATTTCAATATCATCACCCACTGAGTTGGCAGGATAAAGGCCCATGACGGCGCGCGCACGAAGCAGCTTTTTCTTTACGATTTTATCGAGAAGCCGGTTGGCATCTTCATACAGTTTTCTTGCTTCCTCTCCGTATTTATCATCCTCAAGTACATCGGGAAACTTGCCTTTCATCTCCCAGGCAATGAAAAAGGGTCCCCAGTCAATATAGTTTCTGATTTCAGAGAGCGGGTAATCCTCGAATATTTGGCGTCCGAGGTCTTTTGGTTTCAGGATGGAGGTTTTATCCCAGTCTATCTGGGTTTTGTTTTCCCGCGCCTTTTCTATAGGCAGGTATTTCTTCCTCCTGGACCGGCTGCCATGCTGGTCGCGAAGTCGCTCGTACTCTTCTTTTTTCTCTTTAACAAAATCCTCTTTAAGCGTTTTAGAGACAAGGTTACCGGTTACGGAAACGCTGCGGGAGGCATCCAGCACGTGAATAACAGGGTGATCATAATTCGGCTCAATCTTTACCGCGGTATGCATTCTGGAAGTTGTGGCCCCTCCGATGAGCAGCGGTTTGGTAAACTTCTGCCTCTTTAATTCTTTGGCAACATGCACCATCTCATCCAGGGAGGGGGTTATCAGTCCGCTAAGCCCTATAATATCTACGTTATTATTCCTTGCTTCCTCCAGGATCTTGTCTGCAGGTACCATCACCCCAAGATCAATTACATCAAAGTTATTGCAGCGCAGCACCACGGCCACTATGTTTTTCCCGATATCGTGCACATCGCCTTTAACGGTGGCAAGCAACACCTTGGCTTTGGGTTCACTGTTCTGGTTCTTTTCTTTTTCTCTTTCTATATAGGGAATCAGGTGGGAGACCCCTTTTTTCATAACGCGGGCGCTCTTCACTACCTGCGGCAAAAACATCTTGCCTGAACCGAAGAGGTCGCCCACAACATCCATTCCGGACATCATCGGGCCTTCTATGACTTCAATTGGCTGGTCATATTTCTGCCGGGCCTCTTCCACATCATCAACGATGTGTTCTACAATGCCTTTGACGAGGGCGTGCTTGATGCGCTCTTCCACTTCTTCCTCGCGCCAGGCTTCCCGTTTCTCTTTAGTGTCCGTACCCTCGTCTTTGACCTTTTCTGCATATTCCACAAGCCGTTCTGTGGCATCATCCCCTCGATTGTGCAGTACATCTTCTACCAGTTCCAGCAGTTCATCAGGTATCTCTTCGTAAACTTCCAGCTGTCCGGCATTCACGATACCCATATCCATGCCGGCATCAATGGCGTGATACAGAAAAGCAGAGTGCATGGCTTCCCTGACTTTATTGTTGCCTCTGAAAGAAAAGGAAATATTACTGACACCACCGCTTACCTGGACCAGGGGCAGGTTCTCTTTTATCCAGCGGGTAGCCCGGATAAAGTCGATAGCATAGTTATTATGATCTTCAATGCCTGTGGCAACCGTAAGAATATTCGGGTCGAGAATAATATCCTGCGGGGGGAAACCGATTTCCTCTTTCAGTATGCGGTACGCCCTTTCGCAAATCTCAATCCGGCGCTCGAATGAATCGGCCTGCCCCTCTTCATCAAAGGCCATCACTACAACGGCAGCTCCATAGTTCAATATCTCCCGGGCCTGCTCCCTGAAAACATCCTCACCCTCCTTCAGGCTGATGGAGTTCACCACACATTTGCCCTGCATGGTTTTGAGTCCCGCTTTTAAAACCGACCATTTGGAAGAGTCGATCATCACGGGAACCCGTGAAATGTCCGGTTCTGCAGCCATAAGCTGAAGAAAGTCGGTCATGACTTTTTCAGAATCCAGCATGCCTTCATCCATGTTCACGTCAACAATCTGGGCACCACTTTCAACCTGCTCGCGTGCTACCGATAGAGCTTCTTCAAATTCCCCGTCGGTAATCAGGCGGCGAAATTTTCGCGAACCCATGACGTTGGTTCGTTCACCCACATTCACAAAATTGGTCTCGGGACGAACGACCAGCGGTTCCAGGCCGCTGAGTCGCAGGTAGGGTTTTTGGCTGCTTATTTCACGAGGTTTGCATTCTGCAGCAGCCTCGGTTATGGCCCGGATATGTTCCGGAGTGGTACCGCAGCAGCCGCCTACCAGGTTTACAAAACCTTCCTCGGCATATTCACGCAGCTGGTCGGCCATGAAGTCGGGGCTTTCATTGTATTCGCCCATTTCATCGGGCAGCCCGGCATTGGGATAAAGACTGGTAAAACAGGTTGCGTGATTGGACAGCTCTTCTATATAAGGGCGCATCTGGTTCGAGCCCAGCGAGCAATTTAGGCCTACACTAAGCAGGTTTCTGGTGTGGGAAACGGAAATCCAGAATGCCTCTGTTGTCTGACCCGAGAGCGTTCTTCCGCTCTGGTCGACGATGGTACCCGAAATCATTACAGGAAGTCGATTGCCGGTTTCTTCTGCGTATTTGTGAATAGCGTAGATCGCTGCTTTGGCATTCAGCGTGTCGAAAATAGTCTCTATAAGAAGCAAGTCTGCACCGCCATCCACGAGGCCTCTTATTTGCTCGTCATAGGCTTTGGCCAGCTGATCGAAGGTGATAGCGCGGTAACCGGGATCCTCTACATCCGGGGAGAGAGATAGGGTTTTGTTGGTCGGCCCTATGGCACCGGCAACAAAGCGAGGTTTGTCCGGATTCTTTCCGGTAAATTCATCGGCCACTTCGCGGGCATTCTGTGCAGAAACCTTATTCAGTTCGTAAGCCAGATCTTCCAAGTGATAGTCGGCCTGCGAGATGGAAGTGCCGTTAAAGGTATTGGTTTCGATAATATCGGAGCCGGCTTCCAGGAACTCGGAGTGGATTTCCTTAATAATCTGAGGCTGGGTGATGCTGAGAAGGTCGTTGTTGCCCTTAAGGTCAGACTCATAATTCTTGAAACGATCTCCCCTGTAATCTTCCTCCGACAGCTTATAAGACTGAATCATGGTGCCCATGGCACCATCCAGTATCAGAATACGGTCATTAAGAAGATCGGAAATTTCTTTAAAACTCATATAGGTATGTTGGTAATCAGAATGTGAGGTACTTTAGATTGCACAAAAATTTCAGCCGGCTATTTGGGTGATTACCTGTTTCCCAGGAAGAATCTTACTGCATGAATAGTCCGGTATGAAATTTCAGGAGGCGAAAGTTACAAATAATTCCTATTTAACATAAATAGTTTAAGAAGATCTGTTTTCGGCAGCAATTATTAGAGATCTGTATAAAGGTTTATAAGATTCTCATTTTCACAAGTCGATTATTGGATATATCTTAATTATAAATTATATCATCTATAAATTGATTTGACGAGCAAAACACCGTGAAGCCGTTCCCAAACGTTTTAGTCGCCATTGCCCTACTCTTGCTTAGCTGCGGTGCTCTTAATGCACAGCAGTCAGAGATAAAAGAGTATCCCATTGGGAAGGGTGCGCCGGAAGCTGAAATTGACAGCCAGAAAGTTGATTTGATAATTGAGTATGGCCAGGACGCATTGACAAAGGGTGATATGGCAGCGGCAAGGGAGTACTTCGACCGGATTGCCTTTCTGGGAGATTCCCTTGATTCTGATTATGCACGTCAGCTTGCCTTATACGGAATAGGTGAGTATTACCTGGTTCAGCAGAAATTTGATTCTGCGCAAACGGCGCTGGAAACAGCAAAGGGGCTTCAGCCGGGTATTTCGCTTCAGACAAAAATTACAAACCTTCTTGCCACTGCCTATCGTTATAAGGGAGATAACCAAAAGGCTATTGAACTTTATAAGCAGGCACTTGCCCTGGTAGACACCACTGTAGATTCACGCACGGCTGCCGGTATTGCACAGAATATGGGTGATGCCTATATGAACCTGGGTGCGAGAGGAGAGGCTTTCAGCCATTACAACAAAGCGGTTGCCTTCGGGGAGAGAGCCCGCGATTCGTTGTTTCTTGCAACATCCCTGAACAATATTGGGGATTCGCATAACAGCACGGAAGACTTTGAAGAGGCCTCTTATTACCTGGAACGTGCCCTGGAGATAAGCAGGGAGATTGGATTTAAACCGGGTATGCTTAGAGTGTACCTGAATCTTGGAATCACCAGAAGCGGCCAGTCCCGGTTTACGGAAGCTGAATCGCTATACAACGAAGCTCTAAAATTGTCGAAAGATATTCGACCGGATAGCCCTCCAGTCCAGATCCAGTATAATTTAGGCGAATTGTACAACCGGATGGAAAAGTATGAGGATGCCGAACGATATTTTCGGTCGTCACTGGACAATAGCATGAAGCTCGGCATACCGCAAGGCATCTATTACAATTCTGCAGGATTGGGGAATATTGAAATAGCCAGAGGAAATTCGTCTCAGGCTGTAGTTTTTTATAGCAGGGCGCTGGACATTGCCCGGAAGTTAAATAATCCCAGCTTCCTTAAAACAGCGCATGAAAAACTCTACGAACTACGAAAAGATCTTGGTGAATCTTCCTTGGCTCTCAATCACCTTGAGCATTTTACCGCCATTACAGACAGCCTGACGACCAGGGAAAAGGAGCAGATGCTTGCCGACTACCAGACCCGGCTGGAAGTGCAGCGTAAGGATCAGATGAACAGTACCCTGCAAGCAGAAAAAGCCCGACAGGAGGCTCAGTTGCAGCTGCAGAGCTGGCTGTTAATACTTGGTGGACTGATTATTGGCATTACACTTATTTCTGCTATCCTGCTCTATAAGTCAAACAGGGAAAAGAACAGGATTAATCGCAAGCTTAAAGAGCAAAAAAATGAACTTAAAGAGGCCATTGCGGTTAAGAACAAGTTATTTAGCATAGTTGCTCACGACCTTCGCACACCGCTGAGTGCCCTTACGGGGATCCTGGAGCTGGTCAGGGAAGAAGCCCTTAGCGAAGAAGAGATGAGAGAACTTTTTAAAGAGATGGAATTTTCCCTGCAGCAGAACATGAACATTATGGAAAACCTGCTGGTATGGGCCAAGCAACAGATGTCCGGATTGCAGATTGATATTCGTCCTATAAATGCCAGGGAGATTGTTGATGAAATTGAAGGAGCCCATAAATTCAACGCCCGTCACAAAAATATAGTCCTTGAAAACGAAATTGAAGAAGATTTCAAGGTGCTGGGGGATTTCGATCTATTTAAACTGGTCATGAGGAACCTGATCTCGAACAGCCTAAAATTCTCGAATCCGGGAGATCAGATTACCATTACCGCATCTGTTAAAGATGAAGAAGCCCTTTTCGAGGTTTGTGATACGGGAATCGGGATACCCCGTGAAATGCAGGATAGGATATTTGCCAATGGTGTCAACAGCCGCAAAGGTACTCATGAAGAGAAAGGAAGCGGCTTAGGATTGAACCTATGCAAGGAATTTGTAGAGAAACAGGGCGGCAGAATCTATTTTGAAAGTTCAGAAGGAGAAGGCACCGCTTTCTATTTTACCCTTCCGTTGGCAAAAAATGGGAGCCTGAAAAGCCAAGAGAAAGGTGAGCAAAGGCAAGAATCTGTCAGTTTAGGCGACTTGTAGCCAAAATTTCGAACGTTATTTTTACAAGTACCATTAATATTTATTTCTTACCTAATATACTGTTATTTTATAGAGATTAAGATTAAGCATTCGATTGTAGAAAATGAAAGTAATAGAACATTATACCAGGGCTGACGAACCCTTGATTTCGTTTGAAATTATTCCTCCGAAGAGAGGCGGTTCCATCAAAGAGGTGTTCGATTCACTGGATCAGGTGATGAAGTACAATCCGCCATTTATTGATGTAACCTATCACGCGGCCGAATCATACTATGAGGAGCTGTCTGACGGAACCATCAAGCGTCATATTAAGAGAAAACGCCCAGGAACTATAGGTTTGTGTGCAGCTATACTTCATAAGTACGGCGTAGATCCGGTTCCGCATCTGATATGCGAAGGATTTACCAAAGAGGAGACAGAAGATGCGCTAATTGAACTGAACTACCTGGGCATTGACAATGTGCTGACGATCAGGGGAGATGCACCCGATGACAATGTTCCCCGCTTTAAGAACGGAACCTATAATGATCATGCCATTGACCTGGTCAGACAGGTTCAGGATATGAATAAAGGCCGTTACCTGGAGGATATCAGCAATGCGCAGAAAACCAATTTTTGTGTAGGGGTTGCGGGTTACCCGGAAAAGCATTTTGAGGCACCGAATCTTGATTTCGATATCCAGATGCTGAAAAGGAAAGTAGAGGCCGGCGGAGACTACGTGGTTACCCAGATGTTTTTTGATAATGAAGCCTATTTCCGTTTTGTAGATAAGTGCCGTGCCGCCGGTATTGAATGTCCCATCGTACCCGGATTAAAAGTTTTAACTGTAGAGCGGCACCTGAACTTTTTGCCAAAATATTTCCACCTCAATCTTCCCGAAGAGTTGTCTGACGCGGTTCACAAGAATCCAAA